>DATKRS010000038.1 GCA_035532035.1 Candidatus Dormiibacterota bacterium | reverse complement strand
GCGCTCTCGCCGGCGCGCCCGCCGCGCGCGAGCATTTCGAACGCGCCGCCGAAGAGGCGCTGGCCGGCGCGCGCGGTTTCGGGCAGAACGATTTCAAGATTCTGCTTGCAAAGCGCACGCTCGTCCGAGCGCTCGAGATCGCCGCCGCCTAGCCGCCGCTTAGCGGTGTAGCACGGTCCGCGCTTGCGCTAGCGCCGCCTGCATCTGCGTTTCGAGATAGCGTAGCACGCGATACTGCGCTGCGGTTGGAGCCGCATCACCGTATCCAGCCTCACTCGAGAGGCTGCTCAACTGCTCGTAGATGCGGATCGGGTAGCGAAGCGTGTCCTCCCCTTCTGTTGCCTGCGGCTGATAGAGCCGGTTGAGAACCGCATCGGCCGCCGCGCTATGTACGGCACGCAGTGCGATAATCGTCGCTCCGACGCGCGCGAGGTCGCGGTGAATGGTTGTGAGGAACGCAAACTGCGCGCGAAGTGCCGCGATCGTCGCGTGTGACTGCGGATCGGCCGCTACGCGTACGTTGCCGCTGCGCGTGACGCCTGCCGCGGTAACCGTAACGCGATAGATGCCGGGAAGCGCTCGAGGTCCGAGAAAGCCGCCTCGGCGCCAAGGGTCGGAGTTTTTTACCGGCTTGAATCCCGCATACCGCAAATTCCACACCACGCGGTTGACGCCGGCATGCGCGTGCGTGACGGGGATCGTGCGAACGAGCTGCGCGCCGTCATAGACGCGAACCGTTACGTATTCGTGCGCGGCAGGTGCGGCCGGGAGCCAGAAGTTTACGAGCGCTCCGTTGTCTGGATCGGTTCCGAGAAGCGTGTCCTCTTCGTAGGATACGCGCCCGATCTCCCAGCGATACGCAATGCGCAGCGTGAAGAGCGAGAGCGTCCGCAGATCGCCGCGGTACTGCTGGATCGGATGCAGATCGTCGAGAATATAGATGCCGCGCCCGTGCGTCGCGACGAGCAAATCGTCGAAACGGCGCTGCACGGCGAGGTCGTAGACCGGTACGGTCGGCAGCCCTTGGTGGACCCTGCGCCAGTGCCCACCGTCGTCGAAGCTGAGGTAGAGTCCGTTTCCCGTTCCCGCGTAGAGCAGCCCGCGGCGGAACGGGTCCTCTTTGACGACGTCCGAGTAGGAAGCATCGGAGAGATCGCCGTCGATCGAGCGCCAGTGCGCGCCGTAATCGTGCGTGACGTAGAGATGCGGCGTGCGGTCGCCGAGGAGGTGCGTGTCGACGGCGAGATAGGCGCTCCCGGCGTCGAAGGGCGACGGCGTCAGACTCGCGACGCGTGCCCATGCCGGCATTCCGGGAACGTGCGAGGTTACGTTCTGCCAATGCCCGCCGTCGTCGCGCGTCAGCCACACCAGGCCGTCATCCGTTCCGACCCAGAGCTCGCCCCTGCGCAGCGGAGACTCGGCGATCGTGAAGATCGTGTCGTACGTTTCGACGCTCGTCGCGTCGTGCGTGATCGGGCCGCCCGTCGGCAGCTGCTTGGCCTTGTCGTTGCGCGTCAAATCGGGGCTGATGACGTGCCAATGCAATCCTTCGTCGTCGGATTTGAAGAGCACGTTTGCACCGAAATAGAGGGCGCGCGGCTCGAGCGGGCTCACGGCGATCGGCGCCGTCCACTGGAAGCGATAACGAAGCCTCCGCGCTGCCCAGCCGATCGTATCGAGCGGCCAGGGCGAAATGGAAAGGAACTGATGCGTGCTGCGGTCGTATCGCGTGAGCGATCCGGTGTAGCCGCTGCCGTAGATGATGTTCGAATTCGCCGGATCGAAGAGAATCCAGCCGCTCTCGCCGCCGAACGTTCCGAACCAGTTGCCGTTCGCAATCCCACCCGCCTTCGAGTTGCTGGGTCCGCACGCGCTTCCCGCGTCCTGGATCTCCACGCACACCGTGTACGGCGTACGATCGTCGGTGTCGACGTGATAGGCCTGAGAGATGGCGATCTGCGGGTACGTCCAATCCTTTCCGCTATCGAGCGAGATCGCAGCGCCGTCGTCATCCGCCAGAATCATCCGTCGCGCGTTCGTCGGGTCGATCCACAGCTGATGGTTATCGCCGAGATAGTTGTTCTGATCCGATCCGGCCGTCGTCGATTTCGTGGTCTTGCCACCGTCGCGCGACACGAGCAGGTTGACGGAAAGGAAATAGACGTGATTCTGGTCGCTCGGATCGACGGACAACTCCGAGAAGTAAAAGGGGCGTTGCTGCAGCGCGTGGTTCTTGTTGACGAGCCGCCACGTCGCTGCGCCGTCGTCGCTACGCCAGAGCACGCCTTGGCTCGACTCGATCAAGGCATAGATTCGCGACGGGTTCGAGGGTGCGAAGGCGAGCCCGATGCGCCCCGTCAAGCCGGTGGGAAAACCGTGGCCTGCAACGCGCGCCCAGTGCGCGCCAGCGTCGTGCGAGATGTAGAGACCGTCGCTCGGGCCGCCGCTATTGAGTATCCATGGTTTGCGCCAAATAGTCCACATGCCCGCGAGAACCGTCGACGGATCGGCAGGGTCGATGACGACGCTCGACGCGCCCGTGCGATCGTCGAGCGCGAGGACGTGTTGCCAGGTCTTTCCGCCGTCTGTGGTCTTGTAGATGCCGCGCGTGGAGCCGCTGCCGTAGATCGGGCCCTCGGCTGCGACGTACGCGACGTTCGGGTCGTGGGCGTCGACGGCGATCTGCGCGATGTGCGCCGTTCCTTCCAACCCGACGTGCTGCCACGTCTTTCCGGCATCGCCCGAGCGCCAGACGCCGTCGCCCGTTTCGATGTCATTGCGAATGTTGGGCTCGCCGGTGCCGACGTAGACGACGTTCGCGTTCGAAGGCGCGACGGCAATCGCGCCGATCGAGCTGACGTCGGGTTGATTGAAGATCGAAGAGAACGACGCGCCGCCGTCGGTGGATTTGAAGAGCCCGCCCAATCCGCCGACATAGTACACGCTCGGATCGCCGGGTACGCCGGCTGCGGCGTCGAGTCGCCCCGAGTTCGGACCGATGTTACGAAACGCGAGCGCGTGGAATGGACCCTGCGCGGAGGGAGCTGCGGCGCCCATGGTACACAGGGCGCACAGCAATGCGGCGGCGACGTACGTTCTCTTCATGATTCCTTTAGTAGTTCCACTGCGCGGTGCCTTGACCCGCAGGTACGTGCGTGCGAACTTGCGCGGCCATGTCTTGCAAGAGCTGTGCCCACGTCATCGGGTGCCAGCCGTGGCCCTTCATTGGCCGACCGTACGCAAAGGTCGCGTGCGGTGCCGGATTGGTAGCCGTTTGCAGAAAGGCTTGCATCTTGTAGACCGCGAGATTGAGATAATAACTATCCATGTCGCCGACGAAGAAGTGGAGCTTCCCGACGAGGTCCGGCCCGATCGTGGTCCAGTTTCGCCGGAGGTAGCCGGTGAGGTCGTAGCCGCGATCGCGCGCGTAGGCGACGACGTTGCGATCGATCGCGCCGGTGCGCATGTTCCACATCGGTGCCGGGTAGCCGTCTGCTCTCGCCGGGTCGAAGATCGCCCACCAGCCATCGAGCTGATACTGCGAACGGCCGTGCGAGCCCATCACCAGCTCGTACCGGCTGAGCTCGCGTTCCGTCCCGAGGACCTGCCCTGACGGCGTGCGGCTCCACGGCCGCACGAACGTGTGCCAGCCTCCCGGCGACGGCACGCCGAACGCGTTCGCGTCTTTGTAGAGATCGATCTGCTGAAAAGCGTGAAAATCGATCGGGTCCGGATCGAAGACCCACGCCTCGCCGAAGAACGAAGGATGCTGCTCGAGCAGTGCGAGCGATTCCCAGCCCCCGGTGGATCCGCCCTCGGTAATTCGCGCGTACGGCTCGCGCAATACGCGATAATGCGTTTCGACGTATGGAATCAGCTCGTTCATCAATGCGTCGCCGAACGGGCCGCAGTTCGCCGTGTTGACCGCGTACGAGTCGTCGAAGAACGGGCACGGGTGCTGGAACGTCACCATGAGGAAGCGCGGGAAGTGCGCGGAGTTCCAGGCTTCGTAGAACTCGTACCCGGTGCCCAAGCCGTCGCGACGCCCTTCGGCAACCGCCGCCGGCGTCTCGGTGCGAACGTCGGTCGTGAAGTCCCACGGCACGGGCTGGTAGTAATGTCCTTGATTGTAGACCACGGGGTAGTGCGATTCGGGGTGTGACGCGTACCCGCGCGGGAGCAGGATCGTCGCGCCGAGATAGATCGGGCGCCCCCACCACCGCGTCAACGTCGGGCTCAGAATGCGGACATGCTTGATCCATGGTGTGTCCGTGGCATAGCCTTGGCCGCCGAGGAGAGCCGCAAGCTGGGCATCGGTGACGACGTGGCTCATCGAGAGATGGAGCGAGATGCCGTGCTTCGGGTCGAGGTGCACCCGCTCGATTCCGCTGTACAGATTGCCCGGCTCCAGCGAGAAGACTTGCGGCCCCCATTGCGGCGGCGCCCAGATCGTATGGCCGTCGGCGCGATGGTACGACTCGTAGATGCTGATGAAGGCTTCCACGTCGTAGGTGCCTGCGGAAAGCAGCGCGAGGCGCGAGACGGCGTAGCCCGGAGTGCTCGCGTCGATCACCGCGCTCGCGCCGGGCCTCAGCGCGTTCACGTCCTCCCCGAAGAACGGCGGCGACGTTTCCGGCTCGAGGATTTGGATTCGCGGTTCCGGCGTGGCGGCATTCGTCACGATGAGGAAGACGCGCCCGGTGATCGGCGCGGCGTGCACGGCAGACGGAAAGGAGAGACGTACCGAGATCGGCGGCGGAGAGTGCAGCATCATCAGTGGGTCTCCGGATACTCGGCCACGATTTTGCCGGTCGCATCGAGGAACTCGAGATGCGCGTCGCCGTCCGCGGTGACGAACATCTTTATGCGTGGTCGGCCTTGGCCGTCGGCGAGCATCACTTGCGACGTGTTCGTGGCGTCGTAGCCGAAGAGGAAGCGCGTTTTCGACCTGAGCTCCGGGTGGGCAATCGCGAACGCATGCAATTGCGCGGGCGTCATGTGCTGGATATCGTCGAGGAGCGTCATGAAGGCTGGAGAGTTGTAATCCGGCTGGTTCCAGCCGATGAGCTCCGCTTCGGTCCGGCCGTTTTCGTTGCCGTCCTGGAGGTGGAGCAATTGGTCCGTATTGACGGTGTCGAACGAGATCTCGTTGCTCGACTCGAACGTGCCGTCCGGATGACGCAAGCCGGTCCACGTCAATCCGCCTTGCTCGTCGCCGCGCTGGTTGTAGAAGAGGATGCCGTTCGTGTCGTTTCCGCCGCCTCGCCGGAACGTGTGGCCGTTGACGACCGGTAGCGGAAAGTCATCGTGGTTGGTGATGACGAGCGCGAGCTTTCCTTCGCGGTCCAGCACGTTGATGCGATGAACGGTTAGTGTATCCAGCGTGGCGTTACGACTCGCTTCGTGCACGGCGCCCAGGAGGACGATGCCTGCGAAGAGCGTCATGCCGAGCGCGTAATAGCGCAAAATGCGAATTTCTTTTCGAATCGACCGAGTTTGCATGCTTCCCTCTCTCTAGTGTGTTCGTGGATACTGGGCGACGACGTGGCCGGGCGAGGCCGCGACGCCCGTGAAGAGCGTCATGCTCAATGCGTAGTAGCGCAGGAGGCGGATACGCCTGCGTATCGATCTGATCTGCACGTCTCCCCCTCCGGTCGTCAGTGCGCGGACAGGTACTGGACCATCCAGTCGACCCAGACGCGATCGATCTCACGATTGCGAACCGGGTCCGACGGATGGTGGCCGTACGCGGGCACGGCCATGAAGCGCACGGTCTTGCCGAGATCGCGCAACGCCGTGTAGAATTCGTAGGCTTGCGGCGTCGGAACGCGTGGATCGGTCGTATCGCTCAATATCAGCGTCGCGGCATGGACGTCTGCGACGTCGGCGATCGGCGACGCGTTCCGATACGCCTGCATGCCGCCCGGTGACGCCCACGGCGTCAGCCCACCGAAGAGCATCGGCATCAGCGAATCGATCTGGCTCAAGCTGTACTGCATCACGGCGTCGTTGACTGCCGCGCCGCTCACCGCGGCCTTCCAGAGATCGTAATGCGCGATCAGCCAAGACGTCGTCCATCCGCCGGCCGACCATCCCGAGACGCCGATGCGCGACGCGTCGATCTCGCCGGTCGCTTCGAGCGCCTTCACGCCGGCGACGACGTCGGTTCCGACCCCGGCAATAGGGTTGACGCCGATGATGGAGTGCGCGTAAGCGTATCCGAGGTTGTCGCTTCCACGATAGTTCGGCTGCAGCACGAAGAAGCCGCGCGCCGCAAGCAGCTGCACGAGCGGATTGAATGCCGTCGTCGACGCGCCGAACACGGGGCCGCCGTGGATCACGAGCACGAGTGGATAGGTCTTACCGCGCTCGTACCCGAGCGGTGCGGTGAGGACGCCGTCCTCGTCGAAGCCGCCGTTGCGCCACGTGAGCTCGCGCGCCGGCGCAAGATCGAGCGTGGCAATCGCCGCGTTGTAATCGGTCAGGCGCCGTGCCGTATCGGATCCGGGCGCGAGATAGTAGAGCTCGGACGGATGCCGGGCCGAATCCGCTATGAAGGCCACGCCTCCGTCGCGCGAGACGCTGCCGCCGTCGAAGTTGAGATCTCCCAGCTCGACGCGATGCGCCGCTCCGGCCGGTGACACGCGCCACAGGGCGGTCGAGACGTGGTCGTCGGCGCTGACCAGCAAGCCGCCGTCTGGCAGCCAGGCAAAGAATGAAACGTTGCGATCGAGTGCCGGCGCGGCATTTCGTACGTGGTGGGCGCTCATCGAATACACGCTGAGATCGTTCTGGATGAGCGTCGTGCCTCGCGAGCCGGCGCTGTAGGCGATGCGGTCGCCGCTCGAGGCGAAGGACGCCATCCAACTCCAGCGGTTGTCCGGAAAGGCAATGTGACGCGTCGCGACGTCGAGCACGGCAACGCGCGAGCGGAAGATACTATCGAAGCGGCCGTCCGGCAAGCGATCGAATGCGACGTACTTCCCGTCGGCGGACCAGGAGAGCGTATCCGGATAGATGCTCCACGGGCCTTGCGTGAGGCGGGTCGGATTGCCGCCGGACAGCGTCTGTAGCCAGAGGTGCAACGACACCGGCGGTCCGTGCGCCGAGAACGGCAAGTTCTCGACCGTGAAGAGATCGTCGTGGTGCTCGAGCGCCGCTTGATTCGGCGGCGCGTCTTGGGTTACGTACGCGATTGCCCTGCCGTCGGGGCGCCACGCATAGACGTCGACGCCGTACTTCGCTTTCGTGACGACGCGCGCGTCGCCACCTTCCATCGGCATGACCCATACCTGCGCCGTTGCGTCGCTCCCGCTTCCCGACGCGGCCACGAACGAGATGCTAGTTCCGTCCGGAGACCAGCGCGGGGCGCCGACGCCGTCCCGGCCGTGCGTGATGATGCGATGTGCGCCCGTCGCGGTGTCGACGAGCACGAGCTCAGTCAGCGTGCGATCCTTCTGTGCATCGACGTGGCCGACGACGACGACGATGCGCCGCCCGTCGGGTGAGATCTGCGGATCTCCGACGCTGACGATCGTTGCGTAGTCGTCGAGGGTGAAGGCGCGTGCCGATGCGATTGCAGGAGCCGCAACGCACAGGCACGCGCACATGAGTGAGGCGAGGGATAGGCGCATGTGCTTCCTTATGGGTTCGTGCCGCCGATTTGCTGGATGAGTTGTAGCCGGAAGGTGGTCGGACCGTAGTTCTCACCGCCCGTCGGCCCTAGCTGGGAGGTGATGGAGTAGTACTGCTTGCCCAGGCCGCTGAATGCGGCACAGACGCTGCCGTATGCGCCGAATAGCGGACCGCCGTACTTTCCGACGCACTCGGGCGCCAGCGGCGTTCCAACGCCGCCGAACTGGTTCGCCCAAAGCTGATTGTAGACGCCGTTGAGATTGTCGCCGCTCAGCACGAGCGCCAGATGCGGACTGAGTTGCTCGCGTATGCTGGCCGAGAGAACGGCGAAAGCCGGCTCGCTGTAGGCGTTGTTGTTGCCGTAGTAGGTCACGCCGATGCGATAGAGACTCGCGTTGGCCGTGCGCCAGTTGAGCTCGCCGTAGCCCATGGCATAGGGAACGGCCGCGCCACTGATCGTGTTGAAACCGAGACCGCCTGCCGCGAAGTTCGTCCCAGGTAGTATGCCGAGGTTCGTGTCGTAGTGCAGCGGCGTGCACTGGCTCGGCGTGACGTTGGAGCAGTAAAAGCCTTGCGGCAGATCGTACGCGTACGCGCGCATGAGCGTGCCTTGCAGCCGGAAGCCGAAACCGCGCGCGGGCGCGTTGCCGATTGCCGCCTCGATGCCTTCGTATCGCGCGTGGCCGAGATTCTCGACCGAGGAACCGTACAGCGGGCACTGACCGGGGCTGAGGCCGGCAGCCGAGCAGGACGGCGGGAAATAGTTCTGATTGATGAGGAACGTCGAGGGCAGGTACATGTTGCGCAGGTTCGTGAGATAGGCATCGAGCGAAACGTACATCGACTGATGGAAGCGCCGGTCGACGCCGAGGTCTATTCCGAGGGCCGTCTCAGGAGCGATGTCACCGTTGTTGAGGTTCTCCGTGTAGCCCGCGCTCGGCAGGCCGTTGATGTTTTCGCCAGGCGCGGTTCCTTGCGAAGAGAGCAGGCTGAGGAACGGTGGAGCGATCGAATATCCGGCCGCAAGCCGCCACGAGGTATCGTCGTTCGGCTGCCACGTAAAGGCGATACGCGGCGCGTCATATGCGCGCGTCGCATCCTTCCACACGGCTGGGCCACTGCCCGGTACGATGCCGCCGCCGTTGTCGGTGAAGTGGCTCGAGTACTGGATGGCGTAGTCGGCGACGCTCGCCTGCACGAGCGGCGCGATGAAGAAGTCGAAACGCGCCGATTCCGTCGTGAAGAGCTGGCTGGCGCCGGGTGGAAACGCGTAGTAGGGCGGAAGACCGGACGTCGGAACGTTGATGAACTCGTAGCCAGCCTGGCCCGTCCGGTCGACGGAAAGTATTACGTTGCTTCCGTTGCCGAACGAGCGGTCGAACTGCAGCGACTCGCCGCGCTGGTGGTTGTTCGTGAGTGACTGGTTCGTCGCGTTCTGGGCCTCGAACGTCGTCCGTTGACCGTTGAAGAATTGTTCGGTTGGAGGTAGGCCGCCCGGGTTGCAAACGGCGCCGTTGAACGTCGTGCCCTTCGGGCAGAGTAACGCGCCGCCCCATGCGTTGCCGGTGAAGGCGAAGACGCCGCTCGACGGATTGTTGAAGTACGCGTAGTTCGTGTTACCGCCGTCGTAGTAGCGCAGCAGTCCGGTCCACTGACCGATCGTCGTGCGGAACTCCGCTTGATAGAGATACTGCTGCGTCGAGCCAAAGCCTGGGGCGAAGGAACTCAGGTCGAAAGGAATCGGCGTTCCAGCCGGTACGCTTCCGGTGTATCCTGCCGGCGGAGCGAAGTGCGAGAAGGCACCGCCGAGGTTGCCGACGGGCGCGTTCGACATCGCGACGCCGGTGTTGTCGGTGTGGCCGAAGTCCTGGCCACCCAGGAAGCTCATCGTGAGCGAACTGTACTGCGAGAAGTTCAGACGCAGTTTCGCGAGTTCGTTCTTCGAATCGTAGTCGGTATTGAACGGATAGCAGCAGACGTAGAACGGCTCCGCGTAGCGAATCTCACCGACGGGCGAGATGTAGTTGTTATAGCTCGTCGGCCCTGCGAGTGCTACGCCGACCGGCGACGAGAGCATCTGCTGGCCGTTGACGGTCCAGTTGTTGCCAGCGACGAGAAAGACCGCGGATCCCGCGAGCGGGTAGTTCTGCATCGGCCCGGGAGCGCCGTCGGTCGCGTACGCGAATGCGTATTGTAAGAAGTGACTGTTGCCCACCGAGCCGGTAGCGCGGAAGGCGGTGGTGATGCCGCCCCACGTGTCGACTCCGGTGCTAACGCTCGCGTGCGGCATCAGCGTGGGCCGCAGGGTGATGAAGTTGACCGTTCCGCCGATCGCGTAGTTGATCTCCTCGGGCATCGAGCCGGGCCCTTTGACGACCTCGACGTTCTGCAGCATCGCGGCGTTGAGGAGCGATGGGTCGAACGTACCGGTGAGCGAGAGCGGCGTTGCGTGGCCGTCGATGAGGGATTCCGTTTCGTACGGGAGCGCACCGCGGATTTGAATCGTCTGCGGAGCGAACTGATCTGCGCCGTTGTTCGCTCCGGGAGCCTGATAGACGATGATGCCGGGTATCTCGTTGAGAACTTTGATCACTTGCGTCTGGCCCTGATCGACGAACGTCTCGGCCGGCACGGAGCTGATCGAGGCTGTCGATTCGTTGATCTGCACGTGACCGGGCGCGTTGGTCGAGATGTGCGCGATCGTCCGCAGTGACGTAAACGACTGTGGGGTCAGCGCGATGTTGACCGCTGTCATCGATCCCCCGACGACGGCGACGTTTGCAACGTACTGCAAGAAGCCCGGCTTCGCGACCACGATTTGATAGACGCCGGGGGGAACGTTCGCGAACGTGTAGCCTCCCTGTGCGTCGGTCAGCGTCGTCTTGCTCGCGACGCCCCGCAGGTCGACCGAAGCGCCGGCGATCGGCGCGCCCACGCCGCCCGTGACGACGCCCGTAATCGTGGCCGTCGTCTGCGCGGATACCGGCGCGAGGAGCAGGGCCGAGCACATTGCGGCCAATACTGCAACAAACCGCACCGCGTGTAAACCGGAGATGCTCATCGTTTCCAATCCTCTTACTGTCGCATTTCGCGCGACCATGCAGGCCTGCCGCAGAGCGCTTCCCGAATCCTTTGGAACGAAAGCAACGATGTATCAAATAGGAATACAATAGGGAGCATTTATGCCAATAAACTCACTAGATTCGATAGACTGCCGGATACTTGGCGCTTTACAGCGCAATAGTCGGCTATCCAACGCCGACCTCGCCAAGGCGGTGGGTCTCTCGCCTTCACCTTGCCTGCGGCGCGTCCGGCGCCTCGAGAAGCGCGGCTACATCCGCGGCTACCGTGCCATGCTCGACCGCACGGCGGTCGGCCTCGGGGTGACGGCCTTTGCCCGGCTCCAAGTGGAGTGGCCGCGGGCCAAAACGCTGCGCGACGAGATCCGCAAGCTGCCCCAAATCGTTGCGTGCTACGTGCTGACCGGCGAATCGGGCGTCTTGCTCGAGATCGTGGCCGCGGATCTCGAGGAGTACTCGAACTTTCTCTTCGGAACGCTCTACAACGTCTCGGGAGTACGCGGAATCCAGTCGAGCGTGCTCTTAGAGGTCGTCAAGGAGCGCGAGACGACGCCGTTGCCGATCGACGACGGCGCGGATCACTCCAGACGCCAGCGCGCGACGTCCCAGAAAACGCTGTCGATCGAGCCCGTCGGTCCGCGGAGCCGGTCGGTGAACGCGTCCAGCTCGCGGCGCTGATAGATCGGTACGACGGGCAGCTCTTCGTAGAGCAGTGCCTGCAGCCGCGCGTAGACCGCTTTGCGTTTGCCCGGGTCGTACGTCGAGCGCCCGGCGCGCAGGAGCGCATCGATGCGCGGATCGCAGATGCGCGACTTGTTGTAACCGTGCGGCGGGACGTTCGCGCACGCGAACTGATCGGTCGTATCCGGATCGTCGCCGTTGACGAACGAGTAGAGCGCCATATCGAATTTGCCGGCGTAGACGGGCCCTCCCATCGCCGCAGGCGCGCCGAACTGCGTGACGTTGAACGCGCGGATCGCCACGTGCGCGCCGACGGCGCGCTCGTATTGCGCGATGGCGCTCGCGGCAATCTCTTCGCCGAGCACGCCGGCTTGAATGACGAGCAGCAGGTCGAGCGCGCGGCCGTTCTTGTGCCGGACGCCATGCCCGGCTGCGGTCCACCCCGCGGCCTGCAGCAAACGGCGGGCGTTCGAGGGATCGTACGGCACGTCGGGATAGGAGCGCGGGTCGAAGGCCCAGAGGAACAAGCCGCGCCCTGCCTCACGGCTGTGCAGCGCTCCCCGGTACGCTTTGGCTACGAGGCTGTGAATGTCGATGGCTTCGGCGAGCGCGTGACGGACGCGCGCGTCGCTCGCGAGCGGGCTTTGCGTGTTGAAGATGAGCGCGCCGACCGCGCTCTCCGGCATGTCGAGAACGCGATAGTTCCGCAGCCGCAGAAGGGCACGGTACTGCGAGTAGTCTTGCTCGTTGAAGTAGGCTTGGATCTCGTGGGTGCGCAGTTGATTGGTTCCCTCTTGCGGATCGGGGATGAAACGCACCGTCAGGTGTTCGATCAGCGGCTTTCCGAGAAAGTAATACGGATTGGCGTGCAACGCGACGTGATCGCCCCGGACCCAGGCATCGACGACGTACGGTCCCGAGCCGATCGGCTTCGCGTCGAAGTCGAGGTGATTGAAGTCCGGATAGCGGGCGAGCAGATGGGCGGGAAAGATGGGGTACCCTTCGGGCGCCAGCACCAGAGAGATGATGGGCGCGAATGGACGCTTTAAATGAAGGACGAGCGTATCGTCGTTCGGCGCCTCTGCCCGCGCGACGCGGTCGTAGCCGTATCGCGACTGGACATCGTTGTTGGGATTATTGATCGCATCGATCGACCAGACGCAGTCGCGAGCAGTCAGCCGGACCCCGTCGGCAAAGCGGACGTCGTTGCGCAGGTGATACGTGATCGTCAGCCCGTCTTTGCTGATCCCGCCGTTTGCGAGGGACGGTACGGCGGTTGCGACGTCACCGACCAGACGGCCCTGCGTGTCGTACTTCACGAGATACGAGAAGAGCAGCTCACCCCACTGCGTCGACCGTTGCCCGTTCTCCATCGCCGGATTGAGCGAGATCGGTTCTTGCTGCTGACCGATCGTGAGCGTCGTGTCGTTTGCTGTTGCCGCATGTCTCGCCGTGCACGCGGCAACGGCGAGGAGCAGCACCGCGACGCAGTGCCTCATTGCATCGAGCGATATGCTGTTGCCAGGCGGCGAACGCCTTCCTCGATCTGGTCGGGAGCCGCCCCGCTGTATGCCAGCCGAAGGAAGCGCGCCGGTGCGTTCGGCCCCTGTGCCTGCGCGCTCGCCGCAGCGAAGAACGCGCCGCCGGCGATGACCGAAACGCCAGCGCGATACGCGCGCTCGGCCAGTATCTCGGTGCTGACGCGCTCCGGGAACGTGAGCCACAGGTAGTAGCCGCCCTGCGGAACGGTGAACGCCGCGTCGGGCAGCTCGCGCCGTAGTGCGGCAACCATGACGTCCCTGTGCGCCCCGTACGTCGCACGCGCGCGCTCGACGTGCGTACGCAGCCGCCCTTCCGCACAGAACTCAAGTACGATCCGTTGCGTGAGGGGACAGCTGCCGCCGTCGCTCTTCAGACGCGCCATGCGCTGCAGAAACGAGCGCTTTCCGGCGACCCAACCTACGCGCAGCCCGGGAGCCAGCAGTTTCGAAAACGTTCCGAGCGCGAAGACGAGCTCGCTCTCGTCGAGCGACTTGAGCGACGGCTCCGGCTCGCCCTCGAAACGCAGCTTGCGATACGGGCTGTCCTCGATGATGGGAATCTCGAGGCTCGCGGAGAGTGCGACGAGCGCCTCGCGCCGGCGGCGCGACATCGTGATCCCGGTCGGATTGTGGAAGTCGGAGATGTCGTAGATGAACTTCGGCATCGGCATGTCTTGTCGCTTGCGCTCCACGAGCGCGCGCGCGAGCGCGTCGACCTCGAGCCCCTCGCCGTCCTGCGACGCTTCGAGGAACGTCAAGCCGAAGCTGCGGAAGATCGGAATCGCCGTAAAGTACGTCGGCGCGGTGACGACGACGCAGTCACCCTCTTCGGTAAAGAGCCGGCAGAGCAGGTCCAGCCCGTTCTTTGCGCCGTTGACGACGAGCACGTCGTCCGGCGGCACGTTCGCGCCATCCTCGCGCATGTGCTCGGAGATCCATTCGCGCAGCCCCGGGAGGCCAAACGGGCGGCCGTATTGGAGCGACTCGGCGCGGTACTTCGTTAGCGCGCGATCGGCTTCGCGTGCGAGATCGGGAAATATGCCGGCGAAGGCGTAGCCGGAATCGAGCGAGATCGCCTCGCCCGTTTCGGGATGCGCCGGCTCCATAAGATGGAGGGCGCGCGTTGCAAGCGTCGATTCCAAACGGCCTCACAGATTCTCGTCGAAGCGGACCTTGGTAGCTTGCCACGCGCTTCGCCGAGCCTCCTTGCTCTCGCGCGCAATCGTAGGCTAAATGTTCCATCGGATACGCCGTTTTATGCCAAGATTATTATAATAGCGGATAGAGTCATGGTTGTCGGTCGCCTTTTGCGCAATAAGCTACCATAGGGACTTTGCTGCTCTTCGCTGCGGCGTTGCTCGTCAAACGGCGGCAAAGACCAACATTCCCACCGCAGCGGTCCCCATGATCGCGACCGTCGCCCAACCCCACGCTCGCGGGAGCGGCGACCCGAACCCGAACGTGATTGATCATATGGCCGCTCTGCTCGTCGTAACGGTCGTCCGCGTTCGCTGGCCTCGGGCATGTGACGACGAGGCTACTGCTCGGCGTTCTTCTGTGGATTGTCGGCGCGTCAGCGCTCGCGCTGCCCACTACGACGCTAAAACCGTCAAGGTGGCCACCCGGCGCCGTCAACGATTGCGACGCTACGGCGCTTCGGCGCAGAAGCGTATCGAACCGGAGAAGGTGCTGCCGTCAGCGTGGTTTGCGACGGCAGCACCTTTCAGG
>DATKRS010000037.1 GCA_035532035.1 Candidatus Dormiibacterota bacterium | reverse complement strand
CGATGACGCTTCCCATGCCGCCAAGGAAACCGGGACGCGCGACCAAGTAGAACGGGCGGATATCCTCCGGACCGTAGGACGCTGGGAGCCAGCCGAACGCTGAGCCGATTGCCTGAAGCATAGCCGTCAAGTATACGGCGCCGCCTCCTCCGTTGCCTACAGGCGCCTAAGCAGGGTGCACACGCCGCGCAACCGCTTCGCCGAGCCATCGGCCTCCGGGCGGCGATCCTGGCTCTAGCAGGGAACGAAAGGCCGGGACCGGCAGTGCTCATGACGGTCCCTGCGGGGCCGGGAGTATTTGGAGGCCGCTGTGCCGCAGAGTTCTCGATGACGCGGGCTACCGGGCGGATTCTTATCGTTTGCATCGCGATCGGCGCACTGATGTTTGTTGTCGCCGCACTCACGGGCCAGCACTATTACGGCCTGACCTTCCCCATTTGCGTGCGGCGCGGTTTTGCATTACCATACTGCGAAGGATGGCTGATAAAGGCGGCGTTTGAATCGGCAGCGATCGTGATTCTCGCGATCGGATTCGAGGTGTACAACGAGCGCCGCGCATTGTAGGTTTATCGTTATCCTCGGATTACGCTGTCTTACCGGCTGGGAGGTAGCCTGCGCTTGGAGCTGAAGCGCGCTGCCTCGATCTTCTCCGTTCCGTTCGCGATTCTTATATGCGCCGGGTGTGAACGAAGCGCTTCTTCGTCTTCAATCAGTTCGGAAATTGCTGCCAACCACTTCGAAAGCGCCACGGCGATCGTCCTTCAGGATCAAACGGGCCAGCCTCCGCCATCGTGGTTAGTTCTACGCGCGGGGAGCACCGTATCACTGGGGATGTTCGCAATTGGCGGCATGAGCGTGACGGTCTGTGAACGTATCGACAAGGACTGTAGAGATTACGCGTCTGGCGGCGGCGGCGAGTACGTTGTCGATCGCGTCGTGCTCTACGGGACGCTATCGTATGCAGTCCATCTTGTTCAGCTTGGTTGGGTTGGTGCAGGGGATATCGCGCCGGTCATACCGACGGGCGCCGTCTTGCAGAATCGACCGTGTTCGGAGGAACCAGATCAGGACCAAGCCGATTGTTCGCACGATATCGATTCCAATCCGGATGTAGGGGGCGATATCACGCACGTGCCAGATTACACGCTGCTTAGGGTTGACGTGGAGAAGCCGGGACACATCTATACCCTGCACGTAGAGGCGATATCCGGCCCCATTACGGGGACTACGGGCTTCGTGGGTGAAGGTGACGACTACGAGACGCCCTCTGGATATGATCCCACACAGTTCGTGTCAGTCGTCGTTACTCGCTGACTCGTGCGCGAGGATTTGGAGGGTCGTTAAGGTGAAATGGCGCGAAGCTTTCTACGTTGTTCTGGCGTTGCTCGTACTCGTAGCGATCTTCCAGCTTTTCTTTCGGTATGACTACGTAGCATCAGGCGGCGGAGGCCTCGGCCTTGTTTGGCGCATCGACCGCCTTACCGGCTCCGCCTGCGTACTGCCACTGTACGAGGGAAGCTTGAACGCTCCACTATGCGGCCCAACGTCAACACCGAGCCCCTGATCGATCAAGTGTCTGTTCCGGAATAACCTTCGCGCGCACGATGGAGGTTCGCGACGGAAGCCGTCGTCGCGTCGCGTTCATGTTGGCCGACACTAGCGAAAGCGTGAACCTATCGTCGCGAAGAAGAGCGCGAACGCCGCTTCGGGACCCGGTCCACGGACGCGTAGCCGTCAGTATTCGACGATTGGAACGTCGTCCGGTGGGAACAAGTGCGGGTTCACCGCGCGGAATCGTTGGTGCGCCGCCGCCTCCAGCTTCTTCGTTCGGCGCCGGAGTCGGGCTACACGCCGTTCCCGAGTATCACCCCAAAGCCATCGCTCGGCTCTCCAGCGGCGCTTCGCAGCGGCCGCCCTCGCCCTGCAGTCCACGCATGTGCGTCGCTGCTCGTAGAGGTCTTGTTCACTCATTTCCTCGCCGCACCGTGGGCATTCGCTGCGTTCAATGCGATCCTCGCGACGCTCACGGGCCCGGCAATTATCGGCAGCCTTCTTGCACTTGTACGAGCAATAGCGGCGACGCGGGTCGAGCCGGTCTAGGGGCGCTCCGCATTCACAGAAGAACCAGGGCATTGCTCCGGCCTTTACGGGTCGGCGTCAACGTGCTTCACCGTTTTCCGCTGCTCGTGCGATGCGCTCGGCGACCTCGAGCACGAATGTAACTTTGACATTTTCAACCGCTTCGAGGTCCTCATCCGGGATGATTCGCCAAGAATCCGACGCCGGGTTGCCGTGTAACTCGACGCCGGCACCGCAGGCGATGCATACGCTTCGGTCGGCGTCGGCCAAGTTTGAGGTCGCGACGGTGAACGCGTGACTGGGTCCTATGCGCCATTTCCTCAGAATCGCTCGGAGGTCGTCGGCGCGTTCTCGTGCCTGGGCCGCAAGGTCTTTCGGTACGCGCGAGCGCCCGCGTAGCACGAGAGAGCCATCGGGTCTCTGAATCACGTCAGCTCCGAACGCGCGAATGCTCTCAAGCACGTCGCTCGCGGTCACGGCGCCAAGACCTCTTCGTCGAGAAGGGCGTGCTCATCTACAGTACCTACATCGTCTACACTGGTAGAGGCACTGGCCTTATGATCCTGTAGGTTCTGTAGGTCGTGTAGGTCCGTTCCCGCGATTTTGTCAGGCGTTAACGCGAGGCGGAGCGGCTGCCCGCGTCCCTGGCGAGGCAGATCAATTTGAACCATGACGCCGATGGCACGTAGGGCTGGGGCGAGACGCGTAATCTCGCCACGGAGCCTGCGTGCATTCTTAGGCCATTCCGAACGCCGAATTACTTCCGGTGGTGCTAGATCGAGGGCGTTGAGGAGCTCGCCGTAGGTGCCGTTGAACTCGCGCTTATCGTCGAGCAGCTTCATCAGCCAGGGGCCGACCGTTGAGGATTCTATGGCGACGACGTGCGCTTCTTTCCGTCCCGTATCGGCGGCACGCTCAAACGTGCCAGCCTTCAACCCAAGCGCAACCTCCGCTGCAATAGCGCGCTCGAAGGCATCAGCCATGCGATGGCGGCCTTTCAGCTGACGGCGAACTCGCTCGATCTCTCGCATCATCGTGGCAACCGCGCTGAGAAGGCCGCCGAGAATCCTGGCATGTTGTGCGTTGAATTGCGACCGCACCTGCCTCTCGCTGCGACGTTCGGTATCGGGGATCGGCGGGAGCTGAATCGTCAGCAAGCGGTCAAGGAGGTCCCCCCGCGTAGCGTGGTCGCCGATTCCGTTTAGTATGACGGGTTTCGAAGCCCGGAAGATTTCTTCTTCGCGGTTCTCATACAAGGCTCGCGTTCCGAATGCAGCACCTGTTAATAATCGACAGAGCCCGTCACTCAGCAAGGGACGAATGCCGGAAAGATTGTCAAGCGCTAAGATATGCCCGTGCTCGGCTGCTATCGCGAGGTCGCGAAGCTCCCGAGGCTCCGCCCGAAGATCAGCGCCGGCCGGATCGAACGTATCTTTCAGGAGGCGGGCAAATGTGGATTTTGCCGAGCCTTGCTCGCCGGTGAGGTTCAGTCCGTAGTACGGTCCAAGAGGATGAAGCCATCCGACCATTGCCCCTGCGGCGCGCGCCCAAACGGCATCATCTTTCCCGCAAGGAAGAATGTCGCGAAGTACCGCTAAGTCGCTGTCCTTGCTCGGCATCGGCAACGGCAGGAGCCCATTCGGCCGGACGAAGCAGCGCTCTCCATGCGGTTCAGTGTACCATCCGTTCGACGTGACCACGGCGCAGATCCAGTCGCGGGTGCCGAGGTCCAGCGCGATCTCATTCTCGCCGTCGCCGCCAACGCGAACACGCACTTCGACTTCGCGGATTCCTGCGTAGTGCAACGCGTGCCCTTCCAAGACTCCCAGCGCGTCCCCTAAGGCTTGCGCGCTGGGTGTGCGCCCGTGCGTGGCGTAGAACTGGGAGGTGAGCCAGCCCTTGAAGTCTCGCGATCGCACGCGATAGAGCGGTTTCGCACCGCCGACAAGCGATACGCGGGCATAGGCAACCCGTTCGGAATCACGTAGAAGCGTCGTACTCTGCATTGCGACCGTGACGAGCTTGTCCGCGTTACTCGACCCCCTATTGGCTGCCGTAACCGCTGGCGGATCGTCCACGCCCGCGACTAGCCGCGGATCGACGCTCATGCGGCGCATTGCTCGTGTTGACGTGCCTGGTGTTCTAGGTCACGCATTGCCGTGGCCGCGAGGTCCTCGGCTTGAATTATGACGCAGCACGGCGGTCTTACGGAGCCGTTGAACGGCACGCCGACGATCTCGACCCCAGCAACGGCGAGCGCCCAGGCGAAGATGCCCGGCCACGCCGGGTCACGGTCACGTCCGCCGTAGCCGCCGCCTTCGTAGAGGGGTCTTGGGAGCGGCGGCAACGCGACGCCGTAGCGGTGTCCGATGCGTTCGCGGATCGCATTTAGCTCGCGAGCGAGAAACTCACCCTCGACCGCGTACTCGTGGCGATAGGTCTGCGCTTCCTGGACTAGCGCCTCGCGTATCTCCCGCGCGGTTGGTGGGCGCTTGTGCCGCGACGCCCTCAGAGCAGGTTCCCGCGGATCGAAGAGGTCGGTCATGTCGAGTCCGAGTGCATACACGATGCGCTCGACCGAGCAGCCTGCGAAGCAGCGCAGCAGCACACGCCCTTCACGTCCTTCGTTGATCGAAAGCGAGGCTTGCCGGTCATAGTGAGCAGGGCAGCGCGCAATCCATCCTTTCGCGATCTTGCGAGCGTCCAGTCGGCCTGCGATCTCGCGCGTGGTCATGCGTCGTCACCAGCAGCGGTTTCGAGGCGCTCAAGGATGAAGCGGTCGACCTCGCTCAAAGGAAGCCGGCGCCCACGTTCCCCGATTGCGACTTCACGAAGGCATCCGGCCGCGACGAGGCATTTGTAGCGCGAGAGCCCGATCGACAACTTTGCACAGGCTTGCCGCCGCGTTAGCAGCGCCGGTCCCGAGCCGTTATTCATTATCACACGTCGATTATAGCCGCGGCAGGCCTTCACGGGGCGTCAATAACATGCTATAAATATGCTATGCCGCGCCCACCGAGCGATTCCCCGCAACTCCTTACTTGGGCAGAAAACGCGGGCTCAGATGAGAAGCGCTGTCTCGCCGCGCTCGCGTTGCGGCGCGGCCTGACGCCTACGACGCTGGCGAAGGCGATCGGACTCAACGCTGGATGGCTCGGCCGATGGTTCATGCGCAGGGGGAACGGCGCAGGCAGAACGCTCCGCGATATCTGCAAGGCGCTGCGTGTTAGTCCCGCGGACCCATTCACCCTATACGAGCGAGCACTGCTCGACCTGATCCGGACCGAGGGGAAGCGGCACTTTTCGAATGCTCCCGCCCTAGCGCGGCGAGTGGTCAGGGAGTTGGGATCAAAGCGGCGCGCTAGAATTCTCGGTGATTACGCACTCGCCCGCGCCAAGCAAGAGCAGGCGCTAGTGCAGAGCCTAGCAACCATTAAGCCTCGCAGGAACCTGAGTGAACCATGGACAGAGCCGCCGGACGCCTTCGATGCCTGTCTCGTCGCGATAAAGCAGCTTCGCATACCTACTCCGGTACGGCCGAACCAACACCGCCCAAGGCTCATCCTCGCGCTCTTCGACTACGTTCAAGCGATCAGGGCTTTCACGGGCTATGGAAAGAGCGAATCGCTCTTCGATGCAGAGCAATGTCTGGGACCGATCTTAGAAGTTCTGCGGAAGGGTGATTGGCCGGAAGACCTGCTCGACGAGGCGGAACCAGAGGTCCGCAAACTATGTGATCTTCCGCAGAAAGGAAAGAAGACATGAGCATCTATCGTCGCAAGAGCGGCCGCTACGCCGTTCTTGTTGATCTCGAATCGCTGAGGGCCGGCGCACGGCGCCGTAAGAGCATAGGCACGTTCGCAACCCGTAAAGAGGCCGAGCGAGCGGAACGCGACGCGCTACACAAGCGCGACAATGGCGACAACCTGGCTCGCGAGCGCATGACGGTCGCCGAGCTATGGGAGCGGGAGGTTCGCGATCCCAAGGACCAGCAGAAGAAGGTGAAGGTCGGATTCAAGCCCGACTATGCGGCGGTGCGCCTCACCGCGAACACCGCGCACCGCTATGCTGAACTCTGGCGGCTGCACGTCGAGCCCGAGATTGGTAGCGTCGAGCTGCGCAAACTGCGTCCAGTCCATCTAGAGAACCTCTACGCGCGCGTTGCGCGCAAGAAGGGGCGGAATGGGACGCTCTCGCAGCGCACCGTCCATCACGTCCATCGCCTGGCTTTCGAGGTGCTCTCGTGGGCGGAGCGGCTCGATCTCGTCGCTAGGAATGTTGCGCGTCGTGTTACTGCACCCACCCCCAACCCGTCGGCCGCGCGTGCGCTATCGTCCGAAGAGGCGGCGACGCTCCTGGCTGCAACCGAGGGCGAGCGTTGGCATCCATTCTTCGTTTTCGCGCTGAGTACGGGGATGCGTCGCGGGGAGATTGCCGGACTCATGTGGGACGCGATCGACAGGGAGCGTGGCATCGCGGTCGTGCGCCAAGCGATTGCCACCGATCGCAAGGGTGGCTTCGTGGTCAAGACAACCAAGACGGGGCGCGAGCGGATCGTGCCGCTCAGTGCGGCTGCGGTTGAGGCGCTTCGGCGGCAGCGCGCGACGCAGGCGGCGGATGAGCTCGCTGCCCGCGAAGGCACGTACGCGACGAGTAACTTGGTGTTTGCGGATGAACTCGGCCTCCCGACACTCGACGCGGCAACCAAGGCGTTCGGGGCGGCGGTGCGCCGTCTGGGCCTGCACGGGGTGACCCTGCACTCATGCCGGCATTACGTTGCAACGCAGGCGCTGGCCAATGGCAGCGACGTGCGGAGCGTCGCAGCGCTGCTGGGTCACAACACACCGACACTGACGCTGAACACCTATGGCCACGTTATTGCTGGAGCGCAGGAGCGCGCGGTCGCGAGTGTTGCAGACTCGCTTGAGGCAGCGCAGGCGCGGCACGCGAAGGCCGCGAACCGGGCGGGCTGACCGTGAGCAAGGACAGGAGGATCACCCTACGGCAACCGAATGGCAACCGTGACGGTCAGAGAACGAGCGACTGTCGCGGAAACCCGCATGAAATCTACATGGAGAGATGGCCGAGCGGCTGAAGGCGGCGGTTTGCTAAACCGTTATACGATGTAAAGTCGTATCGAGGGTTCGAATCCCTCTCTCTCCGAAGGTCAAGCAGGAGCGAGCCAAGGATGGCGAGCGAGTCACGCGCGGTCGTAGCTCAATTGGATAGAGCAACAGGCTACGAACTTGTAGGTTGGGGGTTCGAGTCCCTCCGACCGCACGACTCGCTTCCTACGGCAACGGATCCAACGCCATCTGCCCGCGCGGGTAGTCGAAGACCAAGTTGAAGTGCTTGAGAAAATCGATTCCCACGAGGAGATTCGTACCGGTGAGCGCGCTCGTTTCGCAGGCGGATTCGCCTTCGTAGAGGATCGGTCCGATGGCGAGTTTACCGAAAGCGCCGCAGTTCGTGATTTCGCCACCGCCAACGCCGCCGATCATTGCCATGCCTCGCATGATCGCGATGTGATACTTGCTTACGAGCTCGCGACTGTATCCGACGCCGGCGCGGTCACCCGTGTCGAGCGTGGCGTTCACGGCGATTGAGCCGTCGAGCGTCATCGGAATCGTCGGCTGACCGGAGCTCAGATCGACGGCGAGCACGGCTCCGCGCTCATTGGAGAGATCCGCCGTTGAGGGATCGAGGATCGTCATCGTGTTCGCGCCGATGTTGACTCTGACGAAGGCTCCGCCAAGGAGATCGTAGCCGAGTAGACCGTCCACGCGTTCGTTGTTGTAGGCACCGCCTAGCAGCCCGCGATAGTCGTTCCCAAGCGCCGAAGACATCGCTATGACGTTCGAGAGCGTGTTACCGCCGACGACGAGCGAGTCGATGACGTCCGTCTCCGCCGACGCCGATCCGCCGATTCCATAAATCGCACCACCGGCAGCGCGGCGTACGTGAGCGCGTCGCGCAAAATCGCTCGTCAAGAGAATTACGCTGGCGCCCGTGTCCAGCAGGAACGTCCCCCGTACGCCGTTCACCGTTGCGGGCACGAGAATGAAGTTCCCTCGTGCGTCGATCGGAAACGGGTTTGGATTCGCGAACGTCCAGGTCGCCGTTTGTTGGGGCGGATGCAGCTCGTCGTCGGCGATCGGCACGTTCGGCTGAAAGGTCGTGATCTCGTGCGTGTAGTGTGAGTCCTGATAGCGGTAATGCGAAATGACGCATTTGCCGGGCAACGGCTGCGCGTACGAGAGGATGTCGATGGTCGTTTCGTATCTACCGCTGAGATCGATGACCGCTCGTACATAGGCTCCGGTTCTCGGATCGATGGCTAGATCGATGGGAAAGCCGTTTCCGGGCGTGACGCGTACTACCGGATAGCTCGCGCCGCCGATAGTCACGGGATTCTGGAGCGCGCCCGTGAGCTCCGTGGTGGCCTCGCTGAACAGAAACTGAAATGAGATCTCGTACTTTTCTTCGTCACCGATGATCGGATGCGTAAAGCCGTTCTCGTTCGACTCCCAGAAGACGTGGCCGGTAAAACCGGAGTTCACGGGGCGACCGGTATCGGAGTCGACTTGCGTCGCGCGAAACGCGACGCCGCGAATGAGAATCCTGATCGGCGTGGGAGGCTGGGGCGACGCTCCCGGCGACGGCGCGGTATTCACGAGGTTTCCCGACTCACGCATCGACGCGAACGTTCCGTCGCCGAACTGCCAGCCGACGTAGCGATGGTGAAGGGCGAGAAGCGCGGCGGCATCCATGCTCTGGGCAGCAGCCGCACCGGGGCCCAGCAGCGTCAAAATCACGAGAAAAACGGCGAAACGACGCATCGGTCACACCTCCGAAACGGGATAGCGCATGCTTCTCTCGCGCCGCCTGGCCTGCCTGGTTGCAGCCGCTTGAAGGCAAGACCGGGTTCTGGTACACTGCGGCAGCGGAAAGTCCGTAGCCCCGAGCCTGTCGAAGGGGTAAGCGCGGCTCGGTAGCTCAGTGGTAGAGCAGGGGACTCATAATGCCGAAAACGGTGGTTTCTACTGGCTGCAAGTGGAGATTCACGAGGGCTTGCTGGCGTCGATGGCTTCTTGCGGATGCCTTTGGTCGTCACCGGATGCAACCAAAATGCAACCAACGTTCTCATGCTTGCGTCCTGGGAGACCGCGCGCGCGCGACGTTTTGGGGACCACCGTTTCCGGTGCGCCACGTTTTCCGGTGCGCCACGTTCCGGCGAAACGTAAGCCTCGCGCGCGCGCGTTGGGAGGACGGTTTTGCAACGGGCGCGCGTCGATTCTACGGGCGCAGGACGGGCGTCTGCTCTTGCCGGGTGATATTCCGGGCGGTCGTCCGAGACATCGCGCCCTAGCGGCGCGCGGCGCGCCAAAGCGTGGCCTTTGCGCGTCGAGCCGTACGCGCGCGCGACGTTTTCCGTCAGGGTTCTGGCTCTTTTTTGCCGACCGAACCCAAACCACGCAGCGCGCGGATGCCCTCGATCACGCGCTGGAGGCTGCGCTCCTGCGCAGTTTCGTAGCGGACGATCAACTCATCGTGACGGAGACCATCCCCGCCGTTGGCGAGGCCGACCGGGAGCGCATGCTGCTCGCGCGCAAGCTCAGGGGACCGCGGCCGGTTGTCGTCGTCATCGAGCATATGCTGAAGCTTTTCCGCCGCGGATCCGCCGTTCTCGACCTCGGCCTGCGCTTGCATCAGCACGCCCCGCTCGTAGCGCGCCGCGCGGCGTAGCCGCCAGGTCGCAAGCGCAGCGTGATCGGCGAGCTGCTCCTCGAGGTAGTTTTGCGGCGCGAGGACCTCGGCGACGGCCGAACGGTGCTCTTCCCATTCCTCGGAATCCTCGAGCGGCGGAACGACCACAAGCTCGGAGCGCAGGCCGTGGCGCAGCCGGTTTAGACGCGAGACGCTCTTGCCGCCTTCCGTGCGAGGGCCGGTGCTCTTTTGGGCGTTCGCGCGGTTGGCGGCCCATTTCGCTGGCGTGACGTTCATGCTCATATTGTAGCAGACCCGAAAACGCGCGATGACCCGATAAGCCACGCGGGCGGCTTTTTGAACATCGCGCGCGGCGGTCTTGAAATCTGACCCGTGCGGGTCGAAGCGAGTAGAAGCGGAATAGACGCCGAATAAAGCGGACGAAGTAAATCGAAAAGGGCTGAAGTGGGTTGCTATCGACGGCAACCGTCTGGCAACCCCCGCTGCCACCGCTGGCAGCGACCGCGCGCAAACCGAACCTACTCCACGCCCGTGTAGTCCGCAAAAAATCCGAGAAGAAAAATGTCCTATAGTGCAAGAGATGGGGTACTTGAACGAAGTAAGAGGCCGCTCGATCCACACCCTCGGGCGGCTTCGCGTTTAGAGTTTTGAAAGTGGGCGTTGGCTGGCCGCCGAATCTTCGCATGGATGGACGGTGAGGGCTGGCGGTACGCCATGGGCATCGTGCTCCTCGTGTTGCTCTACCTTGTCGCACGGCCTCATATCGGGGACGAGTACCGGGTGGCGATCATCGCGGTTCCTATCCCGCTACCGACCGCGGTTCCCGTTCCGGTGGGTACCTCGGTTCCGCTCGACCTGCTTGCCCCACGCGACCCATACTCTGCCAGGCAGCAAGGCTCGGTCCCGACCGCCCCAACCGCCCCGTTCCCAGCGCAAACACCGCCGACAACACTTCCCGGGGCATTCCCGTCGCTCTTAGAGTGCCGCCAAGCCGTCGCCACGCATCCTGAGATAGTCGCGGAAGAAGGGATGCCATTCATCCCGGCACCAGGCGGGAAAATGTACGCCATGCGCTGTGAGCGGCACTACGCCTTGCTCTGGGGATGGGATAGATAGTTGCCAGGGAAGTCTTCTATTTCATACGCACGGGTGTCGGATCCACGGTAATCGCCGCGGTTCTTTCATATCAAGTAAGCGTCTGGGCGGGAGCCTCGGAGAATGATTGAGCGTTTTGCCATCGCTGCGAAGGGTTCGGACGGGAAGCGACTGACGCGCAAGACGCTTGTGGCGCAGGGTCACGTCGGGACAACGAATCGCAAGTGAACAGCGTTAATGCCGCACGGCCCTTCTTTGCGGCTATCGTCCTGATACTCGCGTACTTGATCTGTCGGCCACACCTCGTAACGCGTTGGGTACTTTACGCGCAAGGCACTCCGGTCGCTCGTCCGACCTTCGACCCGTTAGGAATTTATAACCGCGCCACGCTCCATCCCGATCCAGGTGCTCCGATTACGAGCACGCCTCCATTCATTGCTCGACCGCTTACGACAA
>DATKRS010000036.1 GCA_035532035.1 Candidatus Dormiibacterota bacterium | reverse complement strand
TTCCGTCGTCGTTGCCATCAACCGCGCCGAGCGAGACTTCGAGATTCCGACCGGCGACACGGTGCTGCGGCCCGGAGACGAGATCATCGCGATCGTGAAGAGCGGCGCGGCCGAGCGAATGTTCGAGCTGTTCGGCGCGCCAGCGTAACGACGTTCGCGATACGCTCGCTGAAAATGAGTACGTCCACGGACGGGCCCTCTCCAGAGGGGCCGGTAGAGAGCGCCGGACACGCACGTCTCGTGATCTACGTCGCAAGCGTTTCGGGTGCCGGCAAAACACGACGCCTGCTCGATGACGCGCGGCGCTTGCACGAAGCGGGTCGGCGAGTTCTCGTTGGTTGGGCCGAGGCGAAGGGCCGCCCGGACGTGCAGAGCGCGGCTGTAGGACTGCCTCGCATCCCGCCCCGCGTAGCGAAGGTTGGGAATACGACTGTCGAAGACTTCGATTACGCCGCAGCTCTGCGCGAGAATCCTGAGATCGTAATTCTCGACGAGTTGGCTCACGAGAACCTCGGCGATGCAGTTCATGCGAAGCGCTGGCAAGACGCGCTGGCGCTGCGCGCGGCCGGAATCGGAGTCGTGGGCGCTCTCGACATCGAGCACGTCGAGACCGTTGCTCGTGCCGCAGCAGAGGTCATCGGGCATCCCGTGTTCGGCGTCGTCCCGCTCTCGTTTTTACAGTCGGCCGACGAAGTCATCGCCCTCGACGTCTCGCCGGAAATCCTACGCAGCCGTTCTTGCGCCGATATCGTGGACGAGCAGACGCTCTCCAAACTTCGCGAACTCCTGCTGCACACCGTCGACAGCTTGACGCTGCCCGCCGTTCGAGCGCGCAAGCGATCCAGCGCGACGGCCTTCGTCTATCCCGGCACCGAGCCGTTGCCATTTCTTCGCCGAAGCGCGGCGATTGCTCACGCACTCGATCTCGCGTTCGAGGTCGCCGGCGCTCCGGGACTGGACCTGAAAACCCTAGAGCAGCCGGCGCTCGAAACCGGCGGTGAAGTCCTAGGCCGTCCTATGGAACCCGGTACGACCGTCGCCGACGCTCTTGGGTCGGCGCTCGTAGCGCTCCCGATCGGGAAAATGGCAGCCCGTCTTGCAAACGCTCCTCTTGCCTCCGATCTCTTCATCGCCGGAGCCGGTCAAACATACCTTGGCGAGAACGCCGCAGGCTCTCCGTACTCCGGTACCGCCGGCGACCGCATGCGCGTAGGGTACGGCCACCTCACCGTCTACATCGCCCCAGCCGCGGGCTCAGGCACGACGTTCGCCATGCTCGATCGAGCGCACCAGCTCGCGGGCCAAGGCGTCGACGTCGTCGCTGCATTCGTCGAGGCGCACGGTCGACCGGAAACTGCAGCGCTATTGAACGGCCTCGAGTCCCTTCCGCCCAAGCTCGTCACTACCGACAACGCCACGATCGCCGAGCTCGACCGCGACGCACTCATCGCCCGGCATCCAAAGGTCGCGCTCATCGACGAGCTTGCGCACACGAACGCTCCCGGATCGATAGCGCCAAAGCGCTACCAAGACGTGCTCGCCGCGATGCGGGACGGCATCGACGTCATTACGACCCTCAACGTCCAGCAGCTGGAAGGGCTCGGGGATACGGTCCATCGTCTGACGGGACTCATCGCGCAGGAGACGCTTCCTGACGGCATCCTCGCGCTCGCGGATGAGATCGTGCTCATCGATATCACACCCGATGCGCTTCACCAGCGGGTGCGGGAAGGAAAGGTCTATCCGCCGGAACGCGCCGACGCTGCCCTCGGAAGCTTCTTGGGCCGAGAAAGCCTTTTCGCGCTTCGGGAGCTCGCCTTACGCGAAGCGCTGCGCTCGCGCTATCGCAAGCGCGTGAGCTCGCCGTTCGAGCGCATTCTGGTCAGTGTCGGTACGCGCCCCACCGACATTGCGATGATCCGTCGCGCGAGCCGCATCGCAGCGCGCCTGGCCATCGAGTTTGCCGTCGCGCACATCGCTGCCCCCAACGAACGCGCGGCTCGCGACCTCTCGGAGGCGCTTCGAGCCGAAGCACGCAAGACCAACGCCGAGTGGATCGAAGCGTACGCCGCCGACGTTCCCGGCCGACTTCTCGAAATTGCTCGCAAACGGCCGGAGACGACGATTGCGGTTGCCGGCACGCACCGCAAGCCGCACTGGCCGCAACCGCCGTCGTTCGCGAGGCGCCTCCTCGACGCCGGCGCTCGCGAACTGCTGGTCCTCACCCCTCCCGCGCCGGCCAAACCATAGCACCGCATCAGAACTGCACTCCCGTTTCGACGATCACTCGCGTCTGAGACACGCCGGTGCCCGCCGGTCCAAATGCTAGGCCCGGCTTCGCACCGCTCGCGTTCACGCTCGAAAACTCCGCGCGAGCGAAAAAGGGATTGGCTCTGTACTCCGGCGTGATGGTGAAGCTCGTCGCACGGCTTCCCGGACCATAGCCCAGGAAATCCGCGTTCGCGGACGCGTCCGTCGAGCTGGAGCGATCGGCGAACCACTCGTATCGAGCGCCAATGGAGAACCTGCCGTTGAACGCATAGTCCGCCAGGAGCGCTGCCCCCGTTGCGCTTTGCGCTCGCGCATACCCGAGGGTGGCGCTCGCCGGCGAAGCGATCAGGAGCACGTACGGAAGAAGCTCGAGCTTTCCGAGCTGTTGAGTGAGCATGACATCGTACTCGATCTTGTTGGCGATGGCGGTCGTCGCATTCCCGGGCGTGTCTGCCTGCGGCACGATGAACGCGAACTGCACGCTCGTGTCTGCGCTCGGCGCCCAGCCGACGAGCCCTTCTAACGCGCGATACCTCGCGGTGTAGTAGCCGTCGTTATACTCGAGGTCGCCGGTGAACTTCCCTTGCGTGTACGTCACACGTAATCCCCGGCTAAACGCCGGCTCGCTCGCCCAGACGAGCCCGCGCTGGATGGTGACGTTTTGGTAGGTGAATCCGTTTTCCTGACCGAGCAGCGTCGCGAGCTGGCCCGCAGCGATCGTCAGATGCTCGTTCGGCACGAGCGCGATATACGCTTGCGGAACGTAGCCGTAAAGGGCGGTATTCCCCCCGGCTTGTGTGGTCGGGTTGAGCGCTTGGCCTACGGTGGGGAACGCATAGATGCCCGCAGTGATGCCGAAACGGAAGAACCCGGCGTTTTTTGCGAACGTCAGCAACCCGTTGCTCAGGTCGGTGCGCGATATCTCGTCCGCTCCGCTGCGCGTGTCGAGCGCGCCGGCCGCGTTCACGCCGCTCGTATGAACGGAATACAGCGAGAATGCGCCGTCGGCGGCGTACGGAGCGGGCGTGGCCTGGGCACGCGCAATCGCGGGTCGCGCGAGTGCCGAGCCGAGCGAGAAAAGCGCGATGATGACGGAGACGACTCTCATGGGCACACCGCTTCCTAGCCTACGCCAGAGCACCTCGTTGCGCCAGCCGCCGGACGGATCGTCCCGGTGGACGCTCCCGGCGGCAACCTCCCTTAGTGCGTGTGCGTGAAGTTGCCCACGGCCGCTCCAGCCGCGCGAATCGCGTCGAGCGCGGCGCGCATGCCGAGCGGCTCTCGCGACCGCCCGACGGCGGCGAAGTAGCATTCGGGGTCGATATTGAGCGTGCGCGTCTGC
>DATKRS010000035.1 GCA_035532035.1 Candidatus Dormiibacterota bacterium | reverse complement strand
GCGGCTCCTTGAAAACTGAACAGGACAGAAGCGCATAAAGTCTGTGGGTTCTCGGGCGCCTTTGGCAGAGATGTCAAAGACGTACGGAAACAATTCAACGAGTTGGTTGAGGGTATGTGGCAGAGATGCCGTATATTTTTGACCAGCCGAACAACAAGTCAGCGAGCGAGCCATGTAGAGGGCTCTCCGAGTATTATTGGAGAGTTTGATCCTGGCTCAGGACTAACGCTGGCGGCGTGCCTAACACATGCAAGTCGAACGGGCATTCATGGAGTAGCGATACGAGATGAGTGTTAGTGGCAGACGGGTGAGTAACGCGTAGTCAACCTGCCTTCTTGTGGGGGATAACTATCCGAAAGGGTAGCTAATACCGCATACGCTCTTTGGATCGCATGATCTGGAGAGGAAAGGAGTGATTCGCAGGGAGAGGGGACTGCGTCCCATTAGCTAGTTGGTGGGGTAAAGGCCTACCAAGGCGACGATGGGTAGCTGGTATGAGAGTACGACCAGCCACACTGGGACTGAGAGACGGCCCAGACTCCTACGGGAGGCAGCAGTGAGGAATTTTCCGCAATGGGCGAAAGCCTGACGGAGCGACGCCGTGTGTGGGAAGAAGGCCTTCGGGTCGTAAACCACTGTCGAGGGGGAAGATGATGACGGTACCCCTGGAGGAAGCCCCGGCTAACTACGTGCCAGCAGCCGCGGTAAGACGTAGGGGGCGAGCGTTGTTCGGAATTATTGGGCGTAAAGCGCGCGTAGGTGGGACAGCAAGTCTGCGAAGAAAGACCCCGGCTCAACTGGGGGACCGGCGTGGATACTGTTGTTCTTGAGACGATCAGAGGGTGATGGAATTCCCGGTGTAGCGGTGAAATGCGTAGATATCGGGAGGAACACCAGTGGCGAAGGCGATCACCTGGGGTTGTTCTGACGCTGAGGCGCGAAAGCTAGGGGAGCAAACGGGATTAGATACCCCGGTAGTCCTAGCCGTAAACGATGGATACTAGGTGTTGGTGGTATCGACCCCATCAGTGCCGTAGCAAACGCAGTAAGTATCCCGCCTGGGGAGTACGGCCGCAAGGTTAAAACTCAAAGGAATTGACGGGGGCCCGCACAAGCGGTGGAGCATGTGGTTTAATTCGACGCAACGCGAAGAACCTTACCCAGGCTTGACATCCTCTGATGGCCGTAGAGATACGGTTTTCCGGGCAACCGGACAGGGAGACAGGTGCTGCATGGCTGTCGTCAGCTCGTGCCGTGAGGTGTTGGGTTAAGTCCCGCAACGAGCGCAACCCTTGCTGTGTGTTGGTGGTGAAAACCATCTCTCACGCGGGACCGCCGGTGAGAAGCCGGAGGAAGGTGGGGATGACGTCAAGTCAGCATGGCCCTTACGTCTGGGGCTACACACGTGCTACAATGGCCAGGACAACGAGCTGCGAACTCGCGAGAGTAAGCCAATCTCCAAAACCTGGTCTCAGTTCGGATTGAAGGCTGCAACTCGCCTTCATGAAGTCGGAATCGCTAGTAACCGCAGATCAGCTACGCTGCGGTGAATACGTTCCCGGGCCTTGTACACACCGCCCGTCACGTCACCTGAGTTTCATGCACCCGAAGTCCGCTGTGCCACCCGCAAGGGAGTAAGCGGCCGAAGGTGTGTGAGGTAAGGGGGACGAAGTCGTAACAAGGTAGCCGTATCGGAAGGTGCGGCTGGATCACCTCCTTTCTAAGGAGTACGTGCATCTGGAGTGTCTCGTGAAGAGAGGCTCCGATTTTCGTCCAGACCAAGGCGTCAAGCGGCGCGATGTACTTCAACGTACATCAACTGCTTGGCAACGCAGGGATGGCGGAGATCAGAGACTCTCGAGCCTCGCAGATGTGTACGCCTAGGTCGACCACAGACGAGCGCCGCTCCAAGGGATCGGCCCCTGCTGCACAGCGGAGGGCGGGTTGGCGGAGCCGGCGCCTGGGATGTTCAAGCCCAGTTGCGCAGCCTCGGCGAGAGGCCCCGATGTTCGTCCAGCCCAAGGCGCCAAGCGGCGCGATGTACTTCAACGTACATCAGCTGCTTGGCAACGCAGGGATGGCGGACATCAGAAGCTCTCGGACGATCGCGAGATCGCGCCGAGCTGTCCTGTTCAGATCAGGGGTTCCCTGAAGATTTCCCGTGCGTGAAGACCGAGGCGAGTGCCTCGGAACCTTTCAAGCGACGGGGGGTCCCCGCGAGGCGAAGCCGCGTGGGGAGTTCATTGAAAACTGCATAGCGAAGAACGTTCATGCGCGAGAGCGCATGGAAGTGCGCGGTCCATGCTCTGATTTCCGTCGGAGTGTGGATGCAATTTCGAGTTTCTTGACGGTCGGAGACGACTGTCAAATAAGGAATCACTGTTGTTGGTCAGACCGAGGCGCCCGGCGGCGCAGTGTACGAAGAGTACATGAGCCGGCGGGCAACGAGGGGATGAGCGGCAGCAGAGAGTCCGAAACGAAGAAGAAGTGAACAAAGAGCACATGGTGGATGCCTTGGCATCAGGAGCGATGAAGGGCGCAGTAAGCTGCGAAAAGCTTCGGGGAGCTGCTAACGAGCGATGATCCGGAGATACCCGAATGGGGCAACCCAGCCGCCGTCATGGGCGGTTACCGGCAGGTGAATACCATAGCCTGTCCGGAGCGCACCCGGTGAACTGAAACATCTCAGTAGCCGGAGGAACAGACATCAACCGAGATTCCCCTAGTAGTGGCGAGCGAACGGGGAAGAGCCTAAACCATCAGCGTGCAAGCTTTGCGGCGTTGCGTTGGTGGGGTTGTGAGAGCGGTGCCCAGGAGCGCAAGATCCTGGCGGAAGTGAGCAAGTTGGAGTGTAGTCGAAGCCGGCTGGAAAGCCGCACCGGAGCGGGTGATAGTCCCGTAGACGAAAGGTTCCAGCCTTCCGATCCGTATCTCGAGTACCACGGGGCACGAGAAACCCTGTGGGAAGCTGGGAGGACCATCTTCCAAGGCTAAATATGTCCTGATGACCGATAGTGAACGAGTACCGTGAGGGAAAGGTGAAAAGAACCCCGGAAGGGGAGTGAAAGAGAATCTGAAACCGTGTGCTTACAAGCCGTGAAAGGCCGATGCCGCAAGGCTGGGCTAATCGCGTGCCTATTGAAGAATGAACCGGCGAGTTCCGTGGTGCAGGCGTGGTTAAGGCGTAGAGCCGGAGCCGCAGCGAAAGCGAGTCTGATAAGGGCGCATTGTCTGCATCAGGAGACCCGAAACCAAGTGATCTATCCATGGCCAGGGTGAAGCGCATGTAAAAGTGCGTGGAGGCCCGAACCTGTCGTTGTTGAAAAAACGTTGGATGAGCTGTGGATAGGGGTGAAAAGCCAATCGAACTTGGAGATAGCTGGTTCTCCCCGAAATAGTTTGAGGACTAGCGTTGGATGTTGAGATCCGGGGGTAGAGCACTGACAGGGCTAGGGGGCTTACCGGCTTACCGAACCCCATCAAACTCCGAATACCGGGTCGTATTGTCCAGCAGTCAGACGGTGGGGGATAAGCTCCATCGTCAAAAGGGAAACAGCCCAGACCATCAGCTAAGGTCCCAAATCGATGCTCAGTGGGAAAGGAAGTCACGTCGCCCTGACAACCAGGAGGTTGGCTTAGAAGCAGCCACCCTTGAAAGAGTGCGTAATAGCTCACTGGTCGAGTGATGTGGCGCCGAAAATGTAACGGGGCTCAAGCATCGAACCGAAGCTATGGACTGCCGTAAGGCAGTGGTAGGGGAGCGTTGTGCAGTAGGCTGAAGCCGGACCGTGAGGACCGGTGGACGAGGCACAAGTGAGAATGCCGGTATAAGTAGCGAAAAATGCGTGTGAGAACCACGCACGCCGGAAGTCTAAGGTTTCCTGAGCCATGTCAATCATCTCAGGGTGAGCCGGGACCTAAGCCGAGGCTGAGAAGCGTAGGCGATGGATAAGCCGTTCATATTCGGCTGCCACCGGAGTCCGTATCTCATCCGTTGTTCCAGATCCATCGATTGATCGCGACGTTCTTTGGCCCAGAGGGCCCCCAGCGCAGCGTAAGCGAGTTGGGGAACTTCACGCCGAGCCGAGTGGCTCGGAGGGCTAAGGAGCGATCGGGGTCCCCACCACGCTGATGCGTGCGGGAAGAAGATCGGTGGCTCGGGATCAGCGTGGTGGGGTGAAGCAAAGGGATGACGCAGGAAGATAGGTCAGCGCGGTGATGGATGTCCGCGTCGAAGCTGGTAGGGGGTCAGATAGGAAAATCCGTCTGGCGATACTCCGAGAAGCGAGTGCGAGGCTCTACGGAGCCGAAGTGATCGACTCTACGCTGCCAAGAAAAGTCTCTAGCAAGGAGCGAGGTGCCCGTACCGTATACCGACACAGGTAGACTGGCAGAGCATGCTAAGGCGACGGGAGAATCCCTGTTAAGGAACTCGGCAACTTGACCCCGTAACTTCGGGAGAAGGGGTGCCTTCATTCGTGAGTGTCTTCACGGCACAGAGCGATTGGGGGTCGCAGTAACCAGGCCCAAGCGACTGTTTACCAAAAACACAGGTCTCTGCGAAAGCGAAAGCTGACGTATAGGGGCTGACGCCTGCCCGGTGCCGGAAGGTTAAGAGGAGCGGTCAGCGCAAGCGAAGCTGTGAATCGAAGCCCCGGTAAACGGCGGCCGTAACTATAACGGTCCTAAGGTAGCGAAATTCCTTGTCGGGTAAGTTCCGACCTGCACGAATGGCGTAACGACTTGGGCGCTGTCTCAATGGGGATCCCGGCGAAATTGCAGTACCAGTGAAGATGCTGGTTACCCGCGGCAGGACGGAAAGACCCCGTGAAGCTTTACTGTACCCTGGCCTTGGGTTTTGGTAGGTTCTGCACAGGATAGGTGGGAGGCTGTGAACTCGGTGCTTCGGCATCGAGGGAGCCAACGTTGGGATACCACCCTGAACTTACTGGGATTCTAACGCGCGACCGTGATCCGGTCGGCGGACAGGACCAGGCGGGCAGTTTGACTGGGGCGGTCGCCTCCTAAAGAGTAACGGAGGCGCACCAAGGTACCCTCAGATCGGTCAGAAACCGATCGTACGAGTGCAATGGCAAAAGGGTGCTTGACTGCGAGACGGACAGGTCGAGCAGGGACGAAAGTCGGTCATAGTGATCCGGCGGTACCGCATGGAAGGGCCGTCGCTTATCGGATAAAAGCTACTCCGGGGATAACAGGCTTATCTCCCCCAAGAGTCCACATCGACGGGGAGGTTTGGCACCTCGATGTCGGATCGTCGCATCCTGGGGCTGTAGTAGGTCCCAAGGGTTGGGCTGTTCGCCCATTAAAGCGGTACGCGATCTGGGTTCAGAACGTCGTGAGACAGTTCGGTCCCTATCCGCTGTGGGCGCGGGAGGTTTGAGGGGAGTGGACTCTAGTACGAGAGGACCGAGTCGAACGAACCTCTGGTGAACCGGTTGTTCCGCCAGGAGCATAGCCGGGTAGCTATGTTCGGATCAGATAAGCGCTGAAAGCATATAAGCGCGAAACTGACCCCAAGATGAGACCTCAATCCCGTGCAGGGTGAAGAGTCGTGGTAGACTACCACGTTGATAGGCCGGGGGTGGAAGCACCGCAAGGTGTGGAGCTGACCGGTACTAATCGCTCGGAACTTTTTAACTACGAATGCTCTCATGCGCGGCACCTGGAAGTTCTTCTCTGTGTAGCTTTGGGCCCAAAATGGCTTCGCCGTTTCGGGTACCCGAGTTTCCCACCGCGATCGGCTCGAGCCAAGGCTCGCCATCGCGGTTGGGGATCCAGTTTCTGGCGCTCATGGCGGCGGGGTCACACCCGTTCCCATCCCGAACACGGCAGTTAAGCCCGCCAGCGCCGATGATAGTTCGGCCGCAAGGCCCCTCGAAAGTAGGTCGGTGCCAGATAATCAGAACGAGAGCCCGCGGAAACGCGGGCCCTCTTCGTTTCCAACCGTCGTGATGGCGCGCGTGCCGGGACGGGACCAAGGCTGGGCGATCAACGATGTCATCGGCGGCGAAATCGCGCGCACGAATTATCCACGTCGGTTACAAGGACGTGACGTGTTCGGGCCCGCGCATGTACCCCGAGATCGTAAACCCGGATGCAGTCGGGGGTCTGTACATCCGCTGACTACGGACCCGTTGGTCTGATGCGGTAGACGTTCCCGGTTTGATCGTCGGCGACGAAGAGCGAACCGGTCGGCCCGACGACGATTCCGGTCGGGCGTCCGATTCGATCGGTTCCGTCTTGTTGAAATCCGCCGAGGAACGTCTGCCACTGCATGGTAGGATCGCTCCAGTTGACCGGGGTCGACGGCGTGTCGCCGTTCATCGAGATGAAGACGACTTGCGGCGCTGCGGAGTAGCTGGAGCTCCCCGGAATGGTATGCCACGAGCCGTGTGCCGCCAGGAAGAGCCCGCCGCCGAAGCGTGCGGGGAACGCGTTCGTGCCGGTTTGATGTGCGGGATAGAACGTCGCTCCGATCATGGTCGAATACGCGGGCAGCTCGACGATCGGCGCGACGGTGGCGGCGCAGTTCGAACCGGAGACATACGCGACGTGATTCTCCTCGCAGTCGGGCCAGCCGTAGTCGGCGTTGCCTGCGTGCGCGCTCAGGTCGTCCGCGAACTCGTACGGATGGGCGTAGGGAAGGCCGTCTTGCCCGGCTCCGGCAACCCAGAGGTGCCCGCTTACGGGATCGACGGCGAGCGCCATGGCATTGCGGATGCGATGAGCTTTCGTCGTGTAGCTGCCGCCCGTCGGCGCAAACTGCAGCACCACTGCGCGTGTCGGGTCGACCTCCGTGCAGGCGTTGCACGACGATCCGATGGAGACGAAGAGTGCGCCTTGCGTGAACGCAACCGACGTCGTTCGATGCACGTCGCCGTCGCTTCCCGCGGGGACGCCGCCGGTTCGAACGCTCGCAACGTGCAGTGCGCTAGATTCGCTTCTATCCCCCGGGTGATAGCCGACCATCCATACGGCCGTGTTGCTCCCGACGTAGAGCGCGCATTCTTGGAGCGACAACGCAACGCCCGCGTTCGGGCCGTCACCGTTAGGATCGGTCCAAAAGATCTGCGGCGTGGCGGCCGCGCCCGCATCGTCGGCGTGCGCAACGATGAAAACGCTGCTCCCCTCGGTGCCGACGAAAAGGTCCCCGTTCGGTGCTATTGCGAGCTCCCTGGCTTTGGGCACGTTGGCGACGATCGCGCCGCTGAAACCCGCTGGTAGGGTCAAGCCGGATGGCATCGGCGCGGGCGAGGGGCCGACGGCGTTCGGATCCGGCGTAGCGAATCCGCTCCTGCACGAGCTGGGAGACGGCGCGCCTGCCCGTCCGCCGGGGTACGAGAGGTTTTGGCTCCCGGAGCCGCCGGCGCAGGCCGTCGCCGCGAGAGCGAGGCCAACCAAGAGAGCCGGCCCGACGGATCCCGTCCGCATGACGGTAGTATATCAAGGAGATGGGTCTTTCGTATGCCGCCGCACTCTTCGATCTCTTCGGGACGCTCGTAGACGGCCGCGGTAACGCTTGCGAAGGTGCGGGCGAGCTTCTGGCGCGCATCGCGCCGCTGCCCTGGGCGATCGTGACGTCATGCCCTCGCGAGCTTGCGGTCTCGCTGCTCCAGCGCGGCCGGTTGCCGGTACCGCGCGTGCTCGTCAGCGCGGACGACGTCAACACGCCCAAGCCTTCGCCGGAGGGCTATTTGCACGCCGCTGAGATGCTCGGCGTGCTTGCGCACGAGTGCGTCGTCTTCGAGGACAGCTCGTCGGGCATGAGCGCAGCGCGTGCTGCGGGAATGCGCGCAGTCTGCGTTCTCACCGGCTGGGCCCGCGTCGAGGTCAGCCTGGAGAACGGGCGCGTTGCGGTGCGGGAACTCCCGTAGGAGCTACGCAGGCGGCGGCGTGGCCATCCCTTGCTGGGCACGTCGCGTACGCAGCTGCCGGACTTCGGAGCGGAGCTGGGTTAGTTGAGTGGGCGTGAGCACGTGCATCACCTGGGCGCGCAGCGACTGCATCGACGAGCGATCGGGCATGGTGTTTGCCGGATGGCTCTGCATGTATTGTACGCGGATCGCCTCCAGCTGCTGCCGCTGGGCCGGCGTGATGCCGTCCAGGGCTTCGACGAGGCGCCACATCCCTGAGCCGCGAGGTGCGTTGGGTCCGGTGACGGTACCGCTCTGGACCGGGACGGGAGACGGCTGCGGCGTGGTCTGCGCGCGGACGGTAGCCCACGGAGCGGCCAAGAGAAGCGCTGCGGCGAGAGCGCGAGGGGTACGCATGAGCACACTCTACGCTATCGCCTTGCTGGCTCTCCTGAAAACCGCATGAAAGCCGGCGCTTTTAGGGACGCGGACGAATCGCCGCCGCCTTGACCGCCTCCGAAGCATGCTCCTGGAACCGTTGGAAGTTGTCCGCGAAGAGCCGGGCAAGCGTTGCGGCTTGCGCGTCGTACGCCCGCGCATCGCTCCAGGCGTTCCGAGGATTGAGCACGTCGGATGGAACCCCAGGAACGCTCTTGGGAACGAGCAACCCGAAGAACTCCTCGCGCTCGAACTCGGCGGGAATGCGGCCCTCGATTGCCGCGTTCACCATGGCGCGCGTGTGCGCGATCGACATGCGCTTGCCGATTCCGTACGGGCCGCCGGTCCATCCGGTATTCACGAGCCAGCAGTCCACCTCGTGCTCGGCGATCTTGCGGCCGAGGAGTTTTGCGTAGACCGTGGGGTGATGGACCATGAACGGCGCGCCGAAGCATGTGGAGAACGTTGCCTGCGGCTCGGTGACCCCGCGCTCGGTGCCGGCAACCTTCGCCGTGTACCCCGAAAGAAAATGATACATGGCCTGCTCGCGCGAGAGCTTCGAGATAGGGGGCAATACACCGAAGGCGTCCGCGGTAAGCATGAGCACGACCTTCGGATGGCCGCCTCTGCTTCCGGCGACGACGTTGGGAATGAACTCGAGCGGATAGGCGGCGCGCGTGTTCTCGGTCTTCTCTTCGGAGTCGACGTCGAGCGCGCGCGTGCGTTCGTCATATGCGACGTTTTCGAGAACCGTCGAGAAGTGTTGCGTAGCGGCCCAGATCTCCGGCTCGGCCGTCGGTGAGAGCCGGATGACCTTGGCGTAGCACCCGCCTTCGAAGTTGAAGACGCCGTCGTCGGACCATCCGTGCTCGTCATCGCCGATGAGCGGACGATGCGAATCGGAGGAGAGCGTCGTCTTGCCCGTGCCGGAGAGGCCGAAGAAGATGGCGAGATCGCCTGCCTCACCGACATTCGCGGAACAGTGCATCGGCAGTGACTCGCGCAAAGGTAAGAGATAGTTCATCACCGTGAACACCGATTTCTTGATCTCGCCCGCGTAGCGCGTGCCGCCGATGAGAATCATGCGACGCCGAAAGTTGACGATGACGAACGTCCCGGTGCGCGTGCCGTCGCGCTCGGGATCGGCCTGAAAGAGCGCGGCGTCGACGACGGTGAAGTCGGGAACGAAATCCGCCGGCAGTCTTTCCGGCGTGATGAAGAGATGGCGCGCGAAGAGGCTCTGCCATGCAAGCTCGGTGTAGACGCGTACCGGCAAGCGAAACCGCTCGTCGGCGCCGACGTAGCAGTCCAGGGCGTAGACATCTCGCTCGGAGAGATGACTCTGCACGCGCTCGAACAGCGCGTCGAATCGCGCCTCGTCGATCGGCTGATTGACGTCTCCCCAGTCGATGTGCGTCTCGCTGCCGGGCTCCCGGACGAAGAACTTGTCCTTGGGCGACCGGCCCGTATGCGGACGCGTGTCGACGACGATCTGGCCGTCGGGCCCGAGAACGGCCTCGCCGCGTTTGACGGCATGCTCGGCAAGTTCTGCCGCGGAGAGGTTCTCCCATAGCGTCGCCGCGCGCAGTTTATCGGGAACGGTAAGCATACGTTCTCCTCTTAGAATGGGCATCCAGGCTCCAGGCGCTCGACCCGGAGCTGCGAACTGAACTGACTTATGCCCAAGCCGCTGTTCTCTACCCTCCTCGCGGTCGCGATTAGCCTGCCCGTATGGGCCGGGGCCGCGCTGCCGTTCCGCTTCGGATTCTTCCCGAGCGGCCCGCTCGACGGCATCACCGACGTTCCGGGCGTCCGGGTCGCGAACCTGACGAAAATCGAGGGCAGCGACGTCCGGACCGGCGCGACGGCGGTACTTCCCGACGCCGATCCGTGGGACGAGAAAGTCGCGGCAGCATTCGTCGGCTTTAACGGCAATGGGGAGATGACGGGAACGCACTGGATCGAAGAATCGGGATACCTCGAAGAGCCGATCGTGCTGACCGATACGCTCGACGTCGGCCGAGCCGACGACGGGGTCGTCTCGTGGCAAATCGCACGCCACCCCGAGATCGGCCGCACCGACGACGTGCCTCTTCCGGTCGTCGCCGAATGCGACGATCAGCTTCTCAATGACATCCAAGGCAGAGCCGTGAGTTCCGCCGACGTCGTGCGGCTCCTCGACTCGGCGCGCGAAGGGCAGTTCGCGCGTGGAAGCGTCGGCGCCGGTACCGGTATGCGCGCCTTCGACTTCAAGGGCGGCATCGGCTCGGCGTCGCGCGTACTGCCGCCGGAGCTCGGCGGATATACGGTCGGCGTACTCGTCAACGACAACACGGGCAGCACGCGCGAACAACTGACGATCGTCGGCGTACCGATCGGCGAGCGTCTGATCGACGTCGACCGCACGCGGTTTCCACATCGTACCTCGGTGCGAGGCCGTGCCGCGTCAGGATCGATCATCGTCGTCGTTGCCACCGATGCGCCGCTGGATTCGCGGCAGCTCCACGCCGTTGCGCTCCGCGCGGCCTTGGGTATGGGGCGCACCGGCTTGACCTCGGACGTCGGCAGCGGCGACCTCTTCATCGCGTTCTCGACGACGCGTATCTTCCATCACACCGGGCACTTCGTGGTTACCGCGCCGACGAGAGCCGCGCTCTCCGACAACGACCGCCTGGATGCGCTCTACCGAGCGACGGCGGAGGCGACGCAAGCGGCGATCTACGACGCGCTCTTCGAGGCGACGACGGTGACCGGCCGCGGCGGCATTACCGTGCATGCCTTACCGCGCGAACGGGTACTTCGTATGCTGCGCGAGGCAAGGGCGATACGATGAGAGTGAAGCTGGGATCGGTCGGCCACTTCGGCCTCGCCGTACGCGATCCGCACGCGAGCGCCGCATGGTGGAAACGGCATTTCGACCTGCATGAGATTTTCGGCGGAGAGGAGTACGTCGGGCTCACGAACGCATGCGTCACGATCGTGCTCCATCGCGGCGTGCCTCACCCGGGCGTTCTGGGGCACATGTCCTTCCATCTCGGCGATACCGAGGAGCTGCAAGCGGCTCTGGAAACGCTACGTGAGGGTGGCGTGGAGCTCGAGGATCCTGGCAACGAGGTCGGTCCTGAGGCGCCGGGATCGAAGAACCTCGGACTCTGGTTTCACGATGAAGACGGTTATCGTTGGGAGCTGTCGGTTCAAGCGCGCTAGCCGGCCTTGTCGATGATTACCTGTACCGTGGCGAGGGTCGCGGTACCGAGCAGGAAGCCAGCGATGACTTCGAATCTTCCGTGCCACCCGGCGCGGACGAGGGCATATCCCAAGGTCGCGAGCAGGACCGCGCAGAGCCCTACGTAGCGGCGATCCGCGACGACGACCGCGGCTCCCATGCACGACGCAAACGTTTCGTGGCCGCTAGGGAAGTACGGGTGCGATTTCCACACGTCGAACCATCGGTTGACATGCGCGAGCACGAAGGAGACGAGCACTGCGAAGAGTGTCGCGCGGACGAGCGCGGCGATGGGTTCTCCCCGGCGGCGCCGGGCCAAGAGCGCGACGATCCAGAGCGGGAGCGGCAGCAGGGCGAGGCACTCGATGACGGCGGCGACACCGAACCTCACTGAGCGACGTCGAGCAGCGCGGCTTCGGGATTGCGGTAGAAGCGGTAGCGATTCTTGCCTGCGATCTTGGCGTCGTAGAGCGCTTCATCGGCGGCGAAGAACAGCGACTGCGCGTCGCGGCCATCGTCGGGGAACATCGCGATGCCGATCGAGGCCGGCAGGCCGTGACGCCGCAGGGCGCTCAGAACGCGCTCCACGCCCCTGGCGGCGGCACGGCGCTCGCTGTGGGTCATGACGATGACGAACTCGTCTCCGGCGTAGCGAGCAACGATATCGCCTCGCCTGGCGTTGGCAAGCAGCACCTGGGAGAAACGCTGGAGCGCGAGGTCGCCCAGACTGTGGCCGCCGCTGTCGTTGATCGCCTTGAGGTCGTCGAGATCGAGGATGATAAACGCGAGCGGTGTCTGGTAGCGCTCTGCCGTCCTCAGCTCGTGCTCGAAGAGCTGGTGGAGGGCTCGCCGGTTGGCGATGCCCGTCAGCGTGTCCGTCAGGGCTAGGCGTTGCGTCTCTTCGAGCAGGCGGCGCGTTTCGTCGTAGAGACGCGCGTTCTCCATCGCCATTGCGGCCTGTGCGGCGAAGTCGAGAAGCATGCGCATGTGGCCGTCGTCGATCTCTGCGGTCGGCAGGTCGTCTGCATAGAGCAAGCCCCGTACCACGTCACGCGTGACGATAGGAACGACGCAGTAAGCGCCCCGGCCGTCGGTCAGCGGTGCGTCAGGGTCGGCGGGCGAACCCGTGGAGAGAGGGATCGCTCCGGAAGCGACCTCGCGCAACGTCGAGTCGGCTCGATAGGAGCGCTCGTCCTCGGAGCGAGCGACGTTGCCGTCTGCGTCGCACTCGAGCCGCCGGAGGATCGCGCCGTCGGCGAGGACGTCGAAGAGAATGACGCGCCCGAACTTCAGCGCCGCGCGGACGCCGCGCAAGACGGTCGAGAGGATGTCGTTGATCTCGAGTGACGAGTTGATGGTGGAGAAGACTTGCTGGAGGACGAAGAGTTCCTCGATCTGCCGGGCGTACTCGTTTTTCTCGGCTTCTAGCGCCGCGAGGCGCGACTTCAGTTGCTCGACCTCCTCGTGCGGGGCCGGCCCGTCGTGGGAAGCAGAAGAAGCAGGGTCCGTCATGCCCCACCGAGATTGATACGTACAGCTTGCATCAGTTCGTTCACCTACACGTCCATTCCGAGTACTCGCTGCTCGACGGTGCATGCCGCATCGAGCAGCTCTGCCGCCGAGTCGCCGAGTTCGGCTCGCCTGCGGTCGCACTCACCGACCACGGGGTGATGTACGGTGCGATGGAATTCTACGATGCAGCGCGCAGAGCGAACCTCACTCCTATTATCGGCTGCGAGGCGTACGTAGCGCCACGCGGCCATCTCGATCGTACGCTGCGCGATGAGGCGCACGTGACCCTCCTCGCGGCCGATCTGGAAGGGTACCGGAACCTGAGCGTCCTCGTCTCTAAGGGCTTCCTCGAGGGATACTACTACAAGCCTCGCATCGACCTTGATCTGCTCGAGCGGCATAACCGGGGCCTGATCCTCCTCTCCGGCTGCATATCGGGCCTCGTGGCCGCCCCGCTCCTGCGCAACGATCGCGTCGCTGCGGTTCGCAACGCCAGGACCTATCGGGAGATCTTCGGGGACCGCTTCTATATCGAAGTGATGCGTCACGGCATGCCCGAGCAAGACGTCGTCAACGAAGGCCTGATCGGCATCGCGCGCGAGCTCGACGTACCGATCGTGGCCACGAATGACGCGCACTACCACGAGCGTGCGGACGCCGTCGCGCACGACGTGCTGTTGTGCATCGGCACGGGACGCACCGTCGCCGACACGAACAGGCTGCGCTTCTCGACGGATCAGTTCTACCTGAAGACGCCCGACGAGATGTACGACGTCTGGAGCGATTTGCCCGAAGCCTGCGAGAACACCCTGCGCATCGCCGAGCGCGTCGATCTCGCGTTCCCGAAGCGTACGTTCAGCATGCCGGAGTACCCGGTCCCGCCCGACGCTGGAGACGACGACGCGTACTTGCGCCGGCTCTGCGAAACGGGGCTTGTGGAACGCTATGGGGAGGAGCGCGCGCGAGACGATGGCGCACTGCGTGAGCGGTTCGACTACGAGCTGGGCGTCATCGCGGCGATGGGGTACGCATCCTACTTCCTCATCGTGTGGGATTTCATCAAGTTTGCTCGAGACCGGGACATCCCCGTGGGGCCGGGCCGCGGCTCGGCCGTCGGCTCGCTCGTCTCCTACTGCCTGCGCATTACCGATCTCGACCCGCTCGCGTTCAACCTCTTCTTCGAACGGTTCTTGAATCCGGAACGCATCTCGATGCCCGACATCGACACAGATTTCTGCGTGGAACGGCGTGACGAAGTCATCGCATACGTGACGGAAAAATACGGCGTCGATCGCGTTGCACAGATCGTGACGTTCGGTACGATGGCCGCGCGCGCGGCCGTCCGCGACGCTGGACGCGTGCTCGGCGTGCCTCTGCCAGACGTCGATCGGGTCGCGAAGCTCATCCCTTCAGGCCCTACGGGGCTGTCTATCGCGGCGGCCGTCCGGCAGATATCGGAGTTGAAATCGCTCTACGATACGAGCCCGCAACTGCGTCATTTGCTCGATACGGCGAAAACCATCGAAGGACTCGCGCGCAACGCGGGAACTCACGCGGCGGGCGTCGTGATCTCGGACAGACCCCTCGTCGAGTACGTGCCGCTCGTGAAGTTTGGCGATGGCGGCGTGAACACGCAATACGACATGGAGTGGATCGAGAAGATCGGCCTGCTCAAGATGGACTTCCTCGGCTTGCGCAACCTGACGGTAATGCACAACGCCGTGCGCGAGATTCGGCGCACCACGGACGGCGCGTTCGCGCTCGAGCGGATTCCTCTCGGCGACGCAAAAACGCTGGAGATGCTCGGGCGCGGCGAGACCGTGGGCGTCTTCCAGTTGGAGTCGGAGGGCATGAAGCGCGTCTGCACCGAGCTGCAGCCCTCGCGTTTCGAAGACATCGTGGCGCTGGTCGCGCTCTACCGTCCGGGGCCGATGGAGTGGATTCCGCACTACATCGGCAACAAGCACGGCCGCAGCAGGCCGAACTACCTGCATCCGAAGCTAGAACCGATCCTCGCCGAGACCTACGGCATCGCCGTGTATCAGGAACAAGTCATGCTGATCGCGCGCGACGTGGCTGGATTCTCGATGGGGGAAGCGGACGAGCTGCGCAAGGTCATGGGCAAGAAGCTCAAGGACCAAGTGCCCATCTACCGGGAGCGCTTCATCGAAGGCGCGATGAATCACAGCGGCATCTCACGCCGGCTTGCCGAGGATATCTTTGCGTTCGTCGAACCATTCGCCGGCTACGGCTTCAACAAGTCGCATGCGGTAGCGTATGCGATGATCGCCTATCAGACGGCGTATCTGAAGGCGAATCACCCGCTCGAGTACATCACGGCGCTGCTGACGTCGGTGAAAGACCGCACCGACAAACTTGCCGAGTACATCGAGGACGCCCGCCGCTACGGCATCGCCGTTCTTCCACCCGACGTCAACGAATCGCTCGTCGACTTCACCGTCGTCGCAGACCAGATTCGCTTCGGGCTCTCCGCCGTCAAGGGCGTCGGTGAGGACGCCGTGCGCGCGATTATCGACGCGCGCGAGCGCGGGGGACCGTTTACCGATCTGTTCGACTTCGCCGGACGCGTCAACGCGCGCCAAGTAAACCGCCGGGTCTTCGAGGCGTTGGTGAAGTGCGGCGCGACCGACGCGCTTACCGGAAACCGCGCCCAGAAGCTCGCGGCGCTGGATCTCGCGCTCGACCTAGCCGCTCGAGCGACGCGCGATTTGGAGCTCGGGCAGGCATCGCTCTTCGGCGACATTGCGCGTGACGCACCGTCGCTCGCGCCCGTGCTGCCCAGCGTCGCCGCGCCGTCGCAGCGTGAGAAACTTTCGTGGGAGAAGGAGACGCTAGGCATCTTCGTCTCAGGGCACCCGCTTGCGGACGTTCAGGATACTCTCGTGCGGTCAGGCGCGACGGTGATGAAGGCGTTGCGCAGCCTCGACGACGACACGGCAGTGACCATCGCGGGAGCCGTCACGGGCGCGCGCCGCGCGACGACGCGTGCGGGAGGCCAAATCCTGATCGCACAGCTCGAAGATACGACCGGAAGCTGCGAAGTCGTCGTCTTTCCGAAGCTCTATCCACACGTGCAGCAGCTCTTCGAACGCGACCGCATTCTGGTCGTGAAAGGACGCGTGCGCATTCGCGAGCGACCCGGAGCGCACAACGGCGACGAGGGGAATGTCGATCTTTCGGTGAGCGCGAATGACGTCGCTTCTTTCGAGGGGGCAGCGCAGACGCACAGCGTGCGCGGCTGGCTGGTAGAAGTCTCGCAGCGCGAGCAGATCGACAGGTTGGCGGCGCTCATCGAGCGCTTCCCCGGTGACGCCCCGGTACTGCTGCACGCGCGAGGCAGGGTGCGGCGTCTTCCGCGTACGATCGCCGGCGACGTGCGCGTGCGCCCGGAGCTCGAGCGGATCTTCGGCGGCGAACACGTGCGCGAAGCATGAAGATCCCCCCAGGCGTCCGCGACTGGCTGCCGCAGGAGTTCGCCTTCAAGCGCGACGTCGAGGAGCGCATTCGCGAGGTCTTCCGCTCGTGGTCTTACAGCGAGGTTCTTACGCCGACTTTCGAAGTCTACGAGGCGCTGGAACGCGGCCTGGGCGAGCGGCTGATGCAGCAGACGTTCCGCTTCAGCGATCCGCTGGGGCAGTCGCTGGCGCTGCGCACGGAGATGACGACGCCGATCGCCCGCGTCGTCTCCGCGCGCTTACGCCAAGCGACGCTTCCGCTGCGCCTCTCGTATATCGCGACCGCGTTTCGATACGAGGAGCCGCAGCTCGGGCGCATGCGCGAGTTCACGCAAGCCGGCGCTGAGCTCATCGGCGGTATCGGCACGAGCGCCGACGCCGAGGCGCTTTTCATGGCGGCCGAGACCCTGGACGCGGTCGGCCTGGGCGACGCGCGCTTCGACATCAACGATGCTGCAATCGTCGACGGCGTGCTCGCGAGCGTAGGCCTATCGGGGGATGCGGCCGAGACCTGCAAGCAGTTCATTGCCGAACGCAATATCGTCGCATTGCAAGACTTCGGTGAGCGCAATGCGGTGGAGCCGGAGCGATTTGAGATGCTCGTACGGCTCACGATGACGCGCGGACGCGACGACGTGCTGCGGCTCGTGCGCCCGATCTGCGCGACGCAACAATCGCTCGCCGCGCTCGCGCGCCTGGAAGAGATCCTCGACCGCGCGGACGCGTTCGGATGGCGGGAGCGGATCAATATCGACTTCGCGCTCTTGCGCGATCTGCGATACTACACCGGCTTCGTGTTCGAAGGGTACATCGACGATCTCGGCTTCTCGCTCTGCGGCGGCGGACGGTACGATCAACTCCTACCGCGCTTCGGGTACGACGTGCCCGCCGTTGGCTGGATGGTCGGCGTCGAGAGAATACTGCTGGCGCTCGAGCGGAGGCGAGAGGACGAGCGCCCGCGCAACGAAGTGGACGTGCTCGTCAGCGGTTCGGACGTCATCGCGAAGCGCGAGCGCGCGAAGGGCTTGCGCGTTCGTCTGGACGTCCGTGACCTGGATCGCGGCGGCCTGCTCGCGTACGCGAGCCACAAAGAGATCCCGCGCGTCATCATCGTCGAAGGCGACCGCGTGGAGGAGATCGTGCGGGAAGAGCTCGCGTGAGCGAGCGCCTCGTCATCGCGCTTCCCAAGGGCGCGCTCTACGAAGAGACGAGACGGCGCCTGGCAAGGGCGGGCATCGACGTGCCGGCAAATGTCGGGCGCAGGCTGCAGGTCATGGCCGGCGACGACCGCACCGAGCTGCTCGTCCTTCGCTCGAGTGACGTTCCGGCGTATGTGGAGTTCGGCGCAGCGGACTGCGGCGTCGTCGGTAAGGACACGCTCTGGGAGACGGATCGCTCGGTCAGCGAGCTTGCGGATTTGCGATTCGGCGAATGCCGGCTCGTCGTCGCCGCGCGGCGCAGCGACGGCTACCACGAAGGCGCGCGCTACCCGACGTTCCTGCGGGTCGCGACGAAGTTCAAGCGTTCGGCGCAGGCATATTTTGCGGAGCGCGACGTCGCTTGCGAGATCATCGCGCTGCACGGATCGGTTGAGCTCGCGCCTCTCGTCGGTCTTGCGGATGTGATCGTCGATCTCGTCGCGACCGGAAGGACGCTGCAGGAGCACGACATGGTCGTCGTCGACGAAGTCGGCCGCTCCTCGGCGCGCTTCGTCGTGAATCCCGTGCGCTTTCGCGCGAAATACGCAGCGATCATCAACTTACTCGAGCGCTTGCAGCGTGACTAGACTCGCCATCGTCGAGGCGTCGGACCCCGCGCTCCGCCCCTTCTTCAAAGCCGGCTGGGAGCCGTCGCCGGAGATCTCGGCCGCCGTCAGCTCCATCGTCGCCGACGTGCGCGAGCGAGGAGATGCGGCGCTACTCGACTACGCGCGGCGATGGGACGATCCGGCGTTCGACCTGCGCGCGCTGCGCGTCCCGATCCCGATGCAGGGCCAAGCGCGCTCGCTCGTCGCGCCGGAGGTCGCCAATGCGCTTGCAATCGCGAAGGAGCGGGTGGCACGATTTCACGAGCGACAGCGCCGCAAGGACATCGCGTACGAGGAGTCCGACGGGACGCGCTACGCGTTTGTTACGCGCCCGCTCGATGCCGTAGCGGCCTACGTGCCCGGAGGGTCGGCCCCGCTGCCGTCGACCGCCGTCATGACGGTCGTACCGGCGAAGCTCGCTGGGGTCTCGCGCGTCGTCGTGCTGACGCCGCCCCAAGGCAACGGCCGCGTGGACGCGGGGATTCTCTACGCTTGCGCGCTGTGCGAAGCCGACGAGTTATACGCCGTGGGCGGCGCGCATGCGATCGCTGCGGTCGCCTACGGAACCGATTCGATCGCGCCGGTCGACAAGATCGTCGGTCCGGGCAACGTTTGGGTGACGGAGGCAAAGCGTCAAGTGGCCGGCGTCTGCGGCATCGACGGCTCCGCCGGCCCGTCGGAAGTGCTGGTCGTCGCCGACGCTTACGCCCAGCCAAAAGAGATCGCCGGGGAACTGCTCGCGCAAGCGGAGCACGATCCTCTTGCCCGCGTCGCAGCGCTCTCGGAGTCGCGCGAGATCCTCGAATCCGTCGCCGGCGTGCTCGAGCGATACGATGTCGCAGGCATGCCGCGCGCCGAGATCGTCGCGCGGGTGCTAGCGTCGCGCTGCCGTCTCATTCACGCAGCGCACTTCGACGAGTTGTGTGCGACGATCGAGCGCTTCGCGCCCGAGCACCTCGCCCTACAGATGCGCGAACCCGAGCCGGTGCTTGCGCGCGTACGTCATGTGGGCGCGGTCTTCGTCGGCGCGCAAACGCCTGTCGCATGCGGCGACTATCTTGCGGGAACGAACCACGTCCTGCCCACGTCGGGAAGCGCGCGCTTTGCGTCGGGACTCTCACTCGCCGATTTTACGCGCACCTTCTCCGTCGTGCGCAACGGCGATCGCCGCATTCGTCAAGACGCTCCGGCGATCGCGACGCTTGCAGAGTACGAAGGCCTTGCACAGCACGCGAAAGGCGTCCGCGAGCGGGCGCAGCGGGAGCCGGAATGATTCGCCTCGTCGCTCTGGACCTGGACGGAACGCTCGTCGGGCGCGACCTTGTCCTGCGCCCGCGGGTGCGAGCGGAGATCGCTCGCGTGCGATCGCGCGGCGTCGTGGGATGTCTCGTCACGGGGCGCATGTACCGTGCGGCCCTCCCCTATGCACGAGAACTCGACCTGGACGCACCGATCGTCTGTTATCAGGGGGCGGCGATCGTCGATCCGCAGGGCGACGAGGTGCTCTTCGACATGCCGTTGAGCAACGAGGTGGCGCTCGACGTCGTGGCGATAGCGCAAGCGGAAGGGCTGCACGTGCAGCTGTACCGGAACGACAACTACTACAGCGAAGAGCGCAATCGCTTCTCGGATCTCTACGCGCGGCTCTCGCGCGTGGAGCCGATCGTGGTACCGTCGCTGCGCGAAGCGTTCGCGACGAGCGATGCAACCAAGGCGGTGATCGTTGCGGATGCCGACGTCGCGAGCCGGTATGTGGCGCAGGTACAGGTTCGCCTGGGCAAGCGCGCATACGTTACGCGCAGTTACCCGGAGTTCATCGAGATCCTCAATCCGAACATCGACAAGGGCGAAGCGCTCGAGTTCGTCTGCGCGAGGCTGGGCGTTGCGATGGACGAAGTACTGGCCGTGGGAGATTCCTGGAACGACGAGCCGCTCTTGCGCGTTGCAGGCGTGGCCGTTGCCATGGGCAGCGCCCCGGACGCGGTAAAGGCGCTTGCGGATGCTGTCGTGGGCGACGTCGAGCACGATGGCGTGGCAGAGGCGCTCGCGCGCTACGTACCGGCATGAGCGGGAGAAGGCGGCGCCGCGCGCCGGCTGCGCGATTGCGGCCCTTCTGGTTCGTCGGAACGGCGGCGTTGCTCGTTGCGGTCGCCGCGGGATATTTCTTGATGAGCTGGCCCGGTTTCCGAGCGAAGCACGTGCGCGTGATCGGTAACAGCGTCGTGCCGGCGCAGGAGATCCTCGCGCGAGCGCGCATCGAGCCGCACGGTAACGTCTGGCTCCAGAACACGGCAGCGGTCGCGCGCCGGATCGAGACGATCCCGTACGTGCTTACGGCGCGCGTCCACCGTTTGCCGCCGGCTGACGTCACGATCGTCGTGACGGAGCGCCGCCCCCTTGCGATCGTGCAGAGCGGCGGTGAGATGGCGACGGTGGATCTATCGTTGCGGGTGTTAGAGACGGGCGCGAGCGACGCCGCGCTCCCGGTATTGGTCGTCGCACCGGGTGTGGATTTGCGCGCGGGGAAGTTCGTGCGCGCGCCTTCCGCCCTAGCGCTGCGCACGGCGTTGCTCTCGCTGCGCGCGCACGGCGTGAGCGTTCAACGTCTGTTGGACGATCGAGGGGACGTCGACGCGCTGCTACCTGGAGGCGTTCGCGTCCTGCTTGGCGACGAAACGAACGTTGCCGGCGCCGTTGCGCTGGTCGAGCCGATTCTCACGCGTTTCGCCTTGTTGGGGCGCTTCGTCGGAACGCTCGACCTGCGCTCCCCCACCACGCCGGTGGTGACGGAGCGCGGCAGCGCGCGGCCTAGGGCCGCGAGGTCGGCGCTGGCTCCGACTGGACGCCGTAGTCCTTGAAGACAAGGACCGCGCCCTTCTCCGTAGAGAGCATGAGCGTGTCGCCGGGGTGCACGGCCGCAAAGGTCATCGTCGGCCGTCCTGCGGCGAGCACGGCCTGATCGCCGTCCTGGAACCTGACAAGGATGTGGGTTGCATCCTGAACTTGGCTGACGATGACTCTATAGGTCGTATCCGGGATCTGGGTTGTCGCGTTGAGGGTGCGGCCGGCCGTCGCGGTCTGAGATGCCGCTGCGGCCACGGGAAGGGCGAGCGCCCAGGCAATTACGATAGCAACGAGTCGCATAATCTCAAGATGATAGCGCAAAGGGCCCCTGCTCTTCTAGGGGCCCGTCGGCCTTTGTCGTCTCGAACTGACCGGCGAGCCGCTTGATCTCCCCCGTCCCGGCGTGCACCTCGCGAGCGCCGGAGGCCATCGCAGCGACTGCCTGGGCGTTCTGCTCGCCGAGGTCCTCAGCGCGACGAACGCGCGTCCGGAGTCGGTCGATCGCTGCCTGCTGCGCGGCCGCGGCGTGCGCCACGTCGCCCGTACGCCGCTCGATCTCCGAGACCGACGAGAGGATTTGACTCGATGTGATCGACTGCTCGCGCATCGTTGCTGCGGCCTCGTGCGTCATCGCGCCCATCTGTTCGCTCGCCTTGGCCAGCTCTTCGGAGCCGCGCGCCTGCTGCGTCGTTGCGATGCTGATCTCCGAGATGAGGTCCGCAACGTGCGCGACGCGCTCGCTGATCTGCTCGATCGTCGCGGTGACGTTGCCGGCCGATCGGACGTTGTGCTGCACGAGCTCGTCCGCGCGGCCGGCGCGATCGAGCACGGCTTTGGTCCGGCGCTGAATGTCGACGACGAGCGACGCGATTTGCTGCGTCGAGCCGGCGGACGTTTCCGCTAGCTTGCGTACTTCGTCGGCGACGACGGCGAAACCGCGTCCGTGCTCGCCGGCGCGAGCCGCTTCGATCGCGGCGTTGAGCGCGAGAAGATTCGTTTGGTCGGCGATGTTCTCGATGATGCTGAGGATGTCACCGATCTGATGCGCAGCGCGATCGAGGTTCTGCATCTCGGCGACGACAGCGGAGACGGTTTCGCCGATGCTCGCAATGCCCTGCGTGAGCGCGAGCACGTCGTTGCGCCCGCCGCGTACGCGCTCGTCGGTAGCGCCGGCCTCCGCGCGAACGCTGTCGGTGTTGGCGGCGACGTGCGCAATCGAAGCCGACATCTCTTGCGCGTTCGCAACGGCTTGCTCGACGACGGTCGAGAGGCTGAGGAGATTGCGATCCATCTCGGAGATGGACGCGGTCATCTGTGCGACGGAGCTTGAGATGTCGGTGACGAGGCGCGCGACGCCCTCAGAGTTCTCCGCAACGCTGCCTGCGGCGGTCGCGAGTTCGGTTGAGTAGGCGAACGCTTCGCCGAGCACCGTGTGCTCCTCACCCGCACGCTGCGCCACGTCGGCCGCGAGGCGGCTGCTGCGCTCGCCGGCTTCTTGCAGCATCGTCGCAGCGCGCTGAATCGCCCCGATCGTACGGCTCAGACGATCGGCGAGTGCGTCGATCGAGCTGCCGAGCCGGCCGAGGAGATCGCTCCCGGCCCAGCCCGTTCGCGCCGCAAGGTCGCCGCGTCCCATCGCTGCGAAGATCTCGGTGCAACGCCCGATCGTACGCAGTATCGACGCACGCAGCCACGCGAGCGTAAACGCGACGGTTGCAAGGAGCAGCAGCGGTGCCGCGACGAGCATCACGCCGGCGAAGGCGGAGCCGTTTTCGTACGCCCACAAGCCGATGAGAATGTCTACGAGCACCGCGACGGCGACGATGCCGAAGGCCATCGCGAGGCCGTGCTCTACGCGGCTATGCACGGATTTGTTCAGTTTCTCCACACGTTTTCACACGTTGTCCTCAAGGAGTCTGCCGGAGCCCCGCCAACCCAGGCCCAGACTCTCTCCCGGCTCCTATAGATTGTAGGAGTTCCGGGGCCAAGCCGCAATATATGGTGGGTATGAAGCAAGAGACCGTTTGCGGTCTCGATATCGGAACGACGAAAACCTGTGCAGTCGTTGCCGTCGAGGGCCCTAGCGGTCTCGAGGTCGTCGGGATCGGCGAAGCGCCGTCCCGTGGGATGCGCAAGGGCGTGGTCGTGGACTTGGACGAGACGATCAGGTCCATCGAGGCTGCGACCGAGCAGGCCGAGCGCATGGCCGGCATGCCCGTCCAGGACGTCTACGTCGGCATCACCGGCGATCACATTCGCAGCACGAACAACCGCGCCGTCGTTGCAACCGCAAACGACACGCGCGAGGTCAGCGAGAGCGACGTGCGCCGCGTCGTCGACGCGAGCAAGCTCATCAACGTCACCTCGGATCGCCAGATCATCCATGCTCTGCCCCGGTACTTCACGGTCGACGGGCAGGACGGCGTCGACGATCCGGTCGGCATGGCGGGCGGCCGGCTCGAGGTGGACACGCATATCGTTACCGGCGGTCAGACCTTCATCACGAACGTGCTCAAGTGCGTCCATCGCGCGGGTCTGGAAGCCGCGGGCGTCGTCTTCGAGCCGCTCGCCAGCTCTGCATCGACGCTGCTCCCCGAGGAGCGGCAGGTGGGAGCGGTGTTGCTGGACATCGGCGGGGGCACCACGGACATCGCGGTCTACTCGCTCGGAAGCGCGATATACACCGCGACGATTCCCGTCGGCGGCAACATCCTGACGAGCGATATTGCGCTCGGCTTGAAGACCTCGCACGACCAGGCGGAGGCGATCAAGCGCCGCTTGGGCGCAGGCGTGCGCGACGGCTCGACCGAGGATGCGTTTGCGGTTCAGGCGCTGGACGGTCGCACGACCAAAGAGACCTCGACCGCGGAGCTGCGTGCGATCGTGGTGCCGCGCGTGCTCGAAACGCTGCGCATGGCGCGGCAGAAGATCGTCGAGAACGTGCCACGCGATCTCGTGCTCGGCGAAGTGGTCATCACGGGCGGTGGCTCGCTTTTGCCCGGCATCGACGCGATCGCGGAAGACGTCTTCGGGTTGCCGGTGCGGCTCGGAGTTCCCAAGCACGTCGTCGGGCTGACGGAGACGGTCGCGCAGCCGCAGTACGCGACGGCCATAGGGCTCATTCTCTTCGGCGCCAATGGTAACGGCTCGCTCATCGAGACCTCGCGGCGCAGCGGATCGCCGTGGCAGCGTATTCGCAAGTTTGCATCGGATCTGTGGAACTAAACTTCTCTTCGTCATCGGAGGACAACATGGCAGACGGACGGCGCTACGTACCCGAACACGCGGCCACGATCAGAGTCATCGGCGTAGGCGGAGGCGGTTGCAACGCCGTGAACCGCATGATCGAAGCGGGGCTTACCGGCGTGGAATTCTACGCGGTGAACTCGGACGTTCAGGCATTGCGAAGCTCGCTGACCGAGAACACCGTGCATATCGGCGGCGGGATGACGCGCGGCCTCGGCGCGGGCGCGAACCCGACGCTCGGACGCGAGGCGGCGGAAGAATCGCGCGAAGATCTCTCGATGCTGCTCTCCGACGCTGACTTGGTCTTCATCACCGCGGGAATGGGCGGCGGCACGGGAACCGGCGCGGCGCCGGTGATCGCGGAGCTCGCGCGCGAAGCGGGAGCGCTGACGATCGCCGTGGTGACCAAACCGTTTGCCTTCGAAGGCCGCAAGCGTATGCAGCTGGCGGAGCACGGCATCGGTGAGCTCGAGCAGAAGGTCGACACGCTCATCACCATCCCGAACGAGCGCATCCTGCAGGTGATCGAGAAGAAGACGCCGCTCAACGAGGCGTTTGCGTACGCCGACGACGTGTTGCGCCAAGGCATTGCGGGCATCAGCGATCTCATCACGCAGCCCGGCTTGATCAATCTCGACTTCGCCGACGTGAAGACCATCATGACCGACGCAGGCTCGGCGATGATGGGCATCGGCGAAGGCTCTGGCGAGCACCGCGCGGCCGATGCCGCGCAGAAGGCGATCGCATCGCCGTTGCTAGAGACGACGATCGAAGGCGCGCGCGGCGTGATATTCAACATCACGGGCGGCCCCGATATGGCGATGTACGAAGTGAACGAAGCCGCGGAGATGATCAGCCGCGCGGTCGACCCGGACGCGCAGATCATCTTTGGCGCATCGATCGACAAGAGCATGCAGGGCAAAGTGCGCGTGACGGTGCTGGCGGCCGGATTCGGCGCGGGACGCTCGTATCGCGGCTCCGTCGCGGGCTTCACGTTCGATTCGGGGAAGTTCGAAACCGTCGCTCCGGTCAACATGGACGACATCGAAGTACCTGCGTTCCTGCGCTATCGCGGCTAGAAACGCCGGCAGTGTCATCCTGAGCGCAGCGCTACTGAGCCTGTCGAAATAGCGCGAAGTCGAAGGGACGTTCGTGGCGTACGCAGCGCGGGTGCTACTGGACAGCATCAGCGAGGCGGGGATTCGGCTCACCACGTTGGAGGTGACGTTTCCTCGCTTCGTCCTGGCGGAGTTTAACACGCACCGCCAATTCTCTCGGAACAGCGCGAGCAGCCGCGCCATTCCGACGAGTACAATTATCGGGCGCGTCGAGAAGGACCCGGTGATGCCGCTCGAGTGGGGACGCAACAGGAAGGGCATGTCCGCGAGCGAGCGGCTTGCCGAGGAAGAAGTGGACGAAGCTAAGCGCGCTTGGCTGGAAGCACGAGACGCGGCGGTCGAGGGGGCGCAGAAGCTCCAGCAGCTTCAGGCGCACAAGCAGATCGTCAATCGTCTCTTGGAACCGTTCCTCTGGCACACGGTGATCGTGACGGCGACGGAGTGGGAGAATTTCTTCGAGCTGCGCTGTTCGCCGAGCGCGCAGCCAGAGATCCGCGAGGCCGCCATGCGCATGCGCGATGCGATGGACGGGAGCGCGCCGTCACCGGTTGGATACGGCGAGTGGCATCTGCCGCTCGTGCAGACCGACGAGCGCGATCTGGATCGAGAAATGCTGAAGCGAATCTCCGCCGCTCGATGCGCGCGCGTCTCGTACCTGACACACGCGGGCAGGCGTGAGATCGAGAAAGACCTCGAGCTCTACGAGCGCCTGAGGCACGATCGCCATCTCTCGCCGTTCGAACACGTTGCGACGCCGGCAGCGGACGTCGGATTCCATGCAAATGTTCGCGGCTGGGTGCAAATGCGCCAAGCCATAGAGAGTGCCCAATGACCGGAGTGCTGCGACAAGATTGTGCCGGCGAGAGACCGGCCTCTTGCGCGACTGACCAATTTATGGCATAAGAGATTCCATAGCAGCTGGGCAGAGGGTGGATGCCCGCGACGTAGTGATCCGTGAAGAGGAGAGGTCGAGGTGTGACTCTTTCTCATGAGTTTCGATTTGGCTTGGGCACGCAAAGTGCGCCTTTCCATCCCGATCCGGAGGCGCTCCGCTATATTCCCGCAGGCTTTGCGTTCCGGCACGATGTGCTGCCGTACGGTGTCGACGGCACTGAGTTGTTGGTTGCGGTGCCGGACGGCGAGCCGTCGACCGTGGATCGGATTCGCTTGCTTACCGGGATGCGTGTCCGGGCCATGCCAGTTGCGCGCGAGCTCATTCGTAAGCAGCTCGCTGTTGCGTACGGCGGCGCCAGAAATCGCCGGTTCGAAGGTGACACGTCGTCGTCAGCCGTTCGGGTTCTCGACGAGATACACGAGGGCGCAATCCGGTCGCGCGCTTCGGACGTTCACATCGAGCCGTACGCTCGCGGAGGACGCGTGCGCCAACGCATCGACGGGCGCCTTCAGGAAGTACGCGTGCTCGAGGAGCGGCTTCACGCGCAAATAGTCTCGCGCGTGAAGGTGCTCGCGGAGATCGACGTAGCGGAGCGGAGGCAGCCGCAGGATGGGCGATACTCGCTGAACGTCGACAGCCGAACCATCGACGCACGCGTTTCGGCGATCTCGACGATCGATGGAGAACGCGTCGTGATTCGCCTCTTCGACTGGCATGCTGAGCGTCCACGTCTCGATCTCCTCGGCATGGACATAGGGACGCTAGAGCGCTGCCGCTCTCTTATGGGGGCTCCGCATGGCTTTGTCGTGGTATGCGGTCCGACCGGAAGCGGAAAATCGACGACGTTGTACGCAGCACTGTCCGAGCGGACGTGCGACGCCGAGCACGTGTGCACCATAGAAGATCCGATCGAAATGCACCTTCCCGGCATTGCGCAAATGCAGGTGAACGTCCGAGCGGGCTTGACCTTTGCGCGCGCACTCCGCTCGATACTGAGGCAGGATCCCGACGTCGTCATGGTAGGTGAGATGCGCGACGCAGAGACCGCAGGGATTGCCAGCTCCGCCGCTCTCGCCGGCCAGCTCGTTCTCACGACGCTTCACAGTCGGGATGCGGCGCGTGCGATCGAAAAGCTGATGGACTTGGGCGTAGCGCGTCACACGCTTGGTGCAGCTTTGACCGGCATCATTGCGCAGCGACTCGTGAGGACAAAATGCTCCAGCTGCGTCGACGGAGCCGGCTGTCAGGACTGCTTCGGCATGGGCTTCTCTGGGCGTACGGGGATGTTCGAGTGCGTCGCTATTAGCGAGGAGTTGCGTAGCGCGATCTCGAGCGGCTCGCCGGCACAGCAGCTCCGACATCTCATCGAGCGCGACGCGTGCGGCAGCCTTGCGCGAGACGGCCTGCGTCACGTCATGGCAGGCCGGACGACCGCTGCCGAGGTAGAGCGCGTTCTTGGCGAGCGCATTCCCACGTGACGAGCGCGCTAGCAACGATATTGCTCTCGGACACGCTACATGCAGCGCAGATGCGCGGAGCCTCCGACGTACACTTTGCCCCGGGTCTTCCGCCGGTTCTACGCATCGACGGTCGGCTCGAAGCGTGCGGTGCCTCCGGCGTTTCGCCGGAGGACGTCGAACGCGTTGCTGCCTCGTTGTTCGGCGACGCCGAACGGGAGCGTTTGGCTGAAGTCGGCGACGCCACTACCACGATCGCGGAAGAGGGGACGACGATTCGCGCGCACGCGGCTCGTACGATGGACGGCCTCTCACTGACGCTGCGCTTTCTCGCGCGAGAGGTCCCATCGCCGCGTTCTCTGGAGCTCCCGGAGGTCCTGAGCGACCTCGCGCGTGCGCCACGTGGACTTTTGATGCTCGGGGGGCCTACGGGGAGCGGCAAGTCTACGACGCTTGCGAGCCTCATTGCGATGCTCAACGATACGAGCGCTCGCAAAATTATCACGCTTGAGGATCCTGTGGAGTACCGCATTCCACCGAAGCGCTCGCTGATCGTGCAGCGCCAGATCGGGCGTGACGTGCGTACGTTCGCGGAGGCAATACGTGGAGCACTGCGTAGCGATCCGGACGTAATCGTGATTGGCGAGATGCGGGACGCCGATACCATTTCCGCTGCGATAGCCGCCGCCGAGACGGGACATCTCGTGCTGGCAACCGTTCATACGGGCGACGTCCCCCAGAGCGTTGACCGCCTCATCGATGCGTTTCCATCCGATCGCGCAGAGCATGCGCGCGGTCGAATAGCGAACGTCTTGCTAGCCGTGATCTGTCAGCGGCTCGTCCCCCGAGCCACGGGAAGCGGCCGGCACTTGGCGGCAGAAGTGCTCGTCGCAACGGATGCCGTGCGGCATATGATTCGCGACGGCAAGCATCACCAGCTGCCAAGCGTCATGGCGACGAGCAGGCGCTTTGGGATGCAAACGCTGGAAGCGCATCTCTCCTCGTTGGTGGCAAGGGGCGCGATAACCCCCGCTTGTGCGGAGGCCGCGCGCTAATTGGACGCTGTGTATCATTACACGGCGCGCTCAGATGAGGGTAGCATCGTCACGGGAACGATGCGGGCGCCCTCGCGGTACGATGCCGTTTTGCAGCTGCGGGGGCGGCGACTCTTCGTGACATCCTTGGACGATGAGGCGGACGTACGGGGCAAGGTCAAGGCGCTTTTGACGCTCGCAGCACCGCGGCGGCGTACGCGAGCGGCATTCTTTCGCTCACTCGCCGTTCTTGTTGGCGCAGGTGCGACGTTGCGGCGCGCCCTCGCTGTTTCAATCGATCAATGCGGCGATTCGCGATTCGCGGAAGCTTTGCGCGCTGCAGCCGCAGATGTCGACGAGGGGACTGCGCTTTCAGATGCGATGTCGCGGCGACCGGCCGAGTTCTCTACGACGATCGTAGCAATGGTTCGTGCTGGGGAGGTTGGCGGGGTGCTCGAAGAGGTTCTCGATCGTTGCGCGATCATGCTCGAGCGCGAAGGCGAACTACGTCGCCGCGTGGCGGCGGCGCTGACGTATCCGGGGCTCGTCATGGCTGCGGCTGGCGGCCTGGTCGGCTTCTTGCTCCTTACGACCGTGCCCAGCCTGAGCTCTATCTTTACGGAACTGCATGCCTCCTTGCCGTTATCAACGCGACTGATGATCGCTGTGAGTGAGAGCTTGCGCACGCCGGTGGCACCGTTCGCGGGTGCTGCTATTTGCGCGTGCATCATCGGTGGTACGGTGGCATTTCAGCAAGGAGGAGCGCGCAGTCTTTGGCTGGACGAGAGGATGCTCAAGCTGCCGGTCATCGGAAGGATCCGAAGCAGCGCAGCGACGGCGACGTTTGCGCTGACCGTTGGAACGCTGCTGCAGTGCGGCGTCGCCATCGCGGAGTCCGTTGGCACGGCGGCCGGCGTGGTGGGGAATGGGGCGTACCGGCAAGCGATACTGCGAGTAGAGCGGCTGCTTGCCGAAGGAACCGGCTTTGCCCTCGCGCTGCGAACCGTAGGAACCTTCGAAGCACTCTGCGTCGGGCTGGCTGCTATAGGAGAGGAATCGGGCTCCCTCGACGGCATGTTGCTGCGCGCCGCCGAGCATTACGAAGCCGACGTTTCCGCGACACTCGCGACGATCACATCGATCATCGAGCCCATAATGATTGCGGTTCTTGGAATTGCGGTGGGCACGATCGTCGCCTCGATCATCATCCCGCTATACGCTGCAATAGGGAACATTCGGTGATAGCCTTGTGTCTTTCGCGCGACGATGTAGTCGCGCGCTATCGGTACCTATACGTTCGCGCCGCTCGACGTTTCGCTCGACCCGGTCTCGACAGAGCCGATCTCGAACAAGTAGCCGCGATCGGTCTCATCAAGGCCGCGGATCGGTTCGACCCCGCGTCGCGCACGCCGTTCGAGGCCTATGCGTGGCTTCTGATGATCGGAGAGCTGATGCACTACGTGCGGGACAGCGAGCGGCTCGTCCGCGCGCCGCGACGACTCAGAGATCTCGATCGTCGCTGGCTTCAGGCGGAACACGACGTCTGGATGCAGCAGGGCCGAGAATCGACGCAAGCCGAGATCGTCGAGGCACTCGGCGCCTCCGCTTCGGAGTGCCGCGAGCTCAGGCAGTATCGCGCTGCGAGCCACGTCGTTCCGTTCGATGCGCTGAAGCCTCCCGAGCAGCAGTCGCTGGCATATACGATCGACGCGGAGCTGGACCGGATCGGACTGGAGAGCGTTGTCAGTCGCTTTTCACCTCTCGAGCGTACTATTCTGCGAGAAATTTATGAGTGCGATACTCCGATGACCGCACTCGCGGCAAAGCTCGGATATTCCCGGCGTCATGTGGCGAGATTGCATCGTCGAACCCTTCGAAAGCTAGCGGGATTAATGCGTCCCGCGGTCTCGTGCACGGGGCATTACGATAACAAGGTGATGTCGTCGTGACGAATGACAGCGAGCGTGGTTTCACGCTGATTGAGATGATGATCGTCGTGGCCATCATCGCGATCTTAGTGACGATACTCGTACCGAATCTGATGCGAGCGAGGGCGCAGGCGCAGACGGCCGCCTGCGAGGCGAACCTCAAAGAAATTGCAACGGCATTAGAGCTCTACGAAACAGATCATGATGCCTATCCCCAGAGCGGCAATGTGGACGCAAGCAACAGTGATCTTCAGCCGTACGTGCAGCAGGTCCCGGTGGATCCGGCAGCAGGCCCGGGTAAGCCGTATACGTTTACGGTAAGTACGGATGGTAACGGACAGCCTTCGTATACGATTACATGTCCGGGAATTCACGATCCCGGGACTCTTCAGGGCTTCAATCAAGGCAACACGACTGCGACTCACATCCAGTACGGTTCGCAGACTGGGTTTTCCGCCGTGAGCAGTCAATAAGCCGTGGATATCGTCGGCGCGTTCCTTGCGTCGCTTTCGCGGCAGGCCGGGGCGACGCCGGCCTTGGCGTTCGCGGCCGGGGTCGCGGGCTCGGTGGGGCCCTGCTTTGCAGCTCGCGCCGCATCGCTTACCGGTCTCACCAGCGGAGCGCGCGGCGTTCGGCGGTTGGTGCTCGTGGCGACGTTCGTCGTTGGTATCGTAGCGTCGTACGTGCTGATCGCGTCCTCTGCAACGCTGTGGTTTCGAATTGCGATGCAATCGTCTTGGATATATGGCGCGCTCGCATTCGGCCTGCTGATCTACGGAGCGCGCGGGCTTGCGCGATCGAATACGCACGAGTGCTGCGGTGCCACAATGTCTGCACCGGCGGTACGTTCGATCGGGTGCGCGTTCTTGAGTGGAGCTTCCTTCGCTTTCGTGGCGTCACCGTGCTGCACGCCTGTTCTCGTGGCCATCGCGGGTGTTGCTGCGAAAGCATCGAGTCCTTTCTTCGCCGCGGCAGTTGCCGCCGCATTTGCAATCGGTCATGGGATGCCCCTCACCCTGTTGACGTGCAGAGACTCGCGCATTTGTGGACTGCTGCATGGTGAGCAGTGGCGACGGGCAGCATCGGTCGTCGGAGGGGGCGTGATGGTCGCGCTTGCGGGATACTATGCTCTGCTCGCGTGACGGTGCCCATGGGCGAGCGGAGCCCGCACGCAATGCGCTGGCGAGCCTCACCGCAATCGCTATGACGACCGTGTTGCTGCACGCGCAGCTCGCTTCAGCAATGGTCACCCGAGGCGACGATATGCTGTATCAATCGAAGGTCGAAGCGGCAATGAAGTTTTACGCACGTGCATTGTTCCTCGATCCAGGCAGTGCGACAGCGATGGACCGATATGCATTTGTAGCTCTAATGATGCACAGAAGGTCGCTCCTGCGGCTCGCGGTTCGCAAGCTGACCGCGTTCTTGCGAGGACCTCGGATGAGCGAAACATTGCTCCTAGACAGGGCGCTTTGCGAGCGCGCCCTCGGGCAGTACGCTGCAGCGGAGCAAGACTTCGTTACAGCCGGAATGCTCGGGCGAGATGCGCGCGCGCTCGTCTTTGCCGGCTACGCAGCGTTGCGCCTCGGATCGCGAGAACGGGCGCGGCTCTGGTGGCACCTGGCATTGGAGGCTCGGCGCCGGTACGTGCCGGCGCTGCGAGCGTTGGCCCGGTGATGAACGGCGCGCATGCAGGGATCGCCAGCGCGGTCATTGGCGGTACGTGCGTCGTGATTTCTCGCTGCGCGGCCGAGCGTTATGGATGCCGCGCCGAACCACGGTTCCGCTCGCACATTCTGATGGGATCGGTCGTGGCAATCGATGTCGTGGGGTCTAGCTTATCACGCGTGACAGCAGGTGAGGTTGCTGCGCTTTCGGTGGCGGGAATTTGCGCCGTGACGGATTTGGAATGTGGCTACATCTTCGATTATGTCGTTGCATTCGGATGTGCGCTGACGATGGCATGTTGCCTCGTGGAAGGAAACGCCCTGAATGCTGCGCTGGGGGTTCTCTCAGGAGCGACTCTCCCGGCATTACTCAGCGTTGGCAGTCGAGGACGCGGGCTCGCGCTGGGTGACGTAAAGCTCGCTGCACTGCTCGGAATGTCTGAAAGCGTGAGCGGGGCGTTGTCCATGGTCGCAGTTGCGTTTATTATGGGTGGGATCGTCGCGGCCGCCCTCGTGCTTGCGCGCCGAAAGCGATTCTCGGACGTGCTTCCATTTGCTCCATTTCTCTCGATCGGTGCCTGGTTTGGCGCGCTCGTGGTGGGACGATGATACACGTCCTTCCGCTCGGAATTGATATCGGGGCGACACGAATCCGCGTTGCCGTTGCGGAACGGCGTAGGGACGGAACGATACGGATTCTTGGGATCGCGTCGCGCGAGCGCGCAGACTGTAACGAAGCCGAACGCGATGCCGCGGCGGTCGCCGTTCTCGAAGATCTCAGCCGCGAGCTCGGGCTGCGGCGACAGAGGGAGTGCGTGTCAGCGCTAGGATCGCCTCAAGCGACGCTTCGTAACGTGCGATTTCCTAAGATGAGTTGGCTGGAGCGGAGGAACGCTGCGCGCTTCGAGGCTCTGGGAGAGTACGGTGGGACGTCGCGAAAGCCGATACGGGTGCGTTTGCACTCGATCGATCGAACGTCGGGCGTGTTTGCCGTCGGAATGGTAGACGAGATGCTGTTGCGGCATCATGTCGATATCCTGCGCAGAGCACGCCTACGCGTAGCAGGCGTAGATCACGATGCCTGCGCGTTGCAGCGCGTACTGGGCGACGTCGATGCCGTGGTTGATATCGGCTATGAGACGCTGCGACTTCACGTGTTCTTGGAAGGAGCGCCGCTGTCGTGGACGGCGGGCGTGGGAGGGGTGGACGTAACGCGATGCATCGCGAGCGACCTTCTTATCGACACGGCAAGTGCGGAGCGGCGCAAACGTATACTGGGCGTTGCCGGCGCCGGCGAGAGTGCCCGAGAGTCCTGCGTGGAGGCGATTTGCGCACTGATCGAAGAGGCGCGAGCTGGCGGAGTACGCGTTAGTGAGATTGGATTTATCGGTAATGGCGCCCGTCTCCCTGGCGTGGTGGAATCGGTGGCTGAACGGACCGATGTCCGCGTCAGGACGCCGGTTTCGCTTCTCATGAGAACGGCAAGACTGTCGGACGAAGCGGTGGAATGTGGCTCGCCTGACTGGACGCTCGCCGCAGCCTTGACTACGTGGCGTGCAGCGTGACTTTCGACTACCTGCGAGATGAGGCACCGGAAGCGGTCGAACGCGTTCTCGCCCTTGGGCTTCATCCGGAAGCGAAGGCTCTGGCGAGCGTCGTCGTGATTGCGGCAATCGTGCTTTTGAGTGCCTGGGCGATCGGTGAGTTCCACGTTCGGAAAGAGCGTTCGACCCTGGCGCAGGCCAGAGCCTATCTCGAACGCAGCACGTTCGAAGCGAACAAGGTTCTCGCTCGCGCACGTCGCGTTCGATCGTGGCTTTCGCTCGATCGGCGTATACGCGCGATCAGGACATCCGGATCCGCGACGGCACGGAACATCACCTCCGCGGCTAATACGCTTCCTTTGGATGCATGGCTCACCAGTATCCGCTATGATTTGGCGGGATATTCCGTGACGGGCAGGGCTGTAGGCCTCCGCGGAGTGGAGCGCGCCTTGCACGCTTACCGCGCGATACGCTTGACCTCCGTACGAAGCTCCGGCTCGAACTCGGCGCGCGTCGTCGACTTTGAGGCGCACGTCTCGGAATGATAAATGCTTACGTGAAAAGCCGGGCTATGCGAGGGACCTGGGCGGTCGCCGTTACCTGCATAATTCTCGCGTACGCTGCGATCGTCTCGCGCGAGCATCGGCAGCTTGCCGCCGTGCGAGCGGCGGAGCGGTCCGTCTACGATGCGGCAAACCGAAACGAGCGCATTATCTCGCAAGAAGCAGCGCTCATCTCGGAGCGCAACTACGTGCGTGCTGATATCGCGCGTATGGTACACGATACGACGCGGCCGGCAGATGCGTTGCTCGGCGAGCTCGACGTGGAAAGTGGTGAGTTGGGCGTGCGCGTGATCAGCGTGAATCCATTGGCCGACGTCTCGCAACGTTCCGGAGCACGGCGCTCGACTCTTCACTCTGACGGCTTCACGATTGAGGTCGACGGCACGTTTGAATCGCTGTTGTCATTGCTCCACGAGATGACGTCCGGCGCACCTCTGATCGGAGTGGATTCGATCGCAATGACCACGGCCGACGGAGAGCAGAAGGGGTCGCCCACGCTCCACGCGACGTTGAGTGCGCGCACGTATGAACTCGATGCCCATTGGTCACAGGAGTTTCGATGAGGCTTCCGGCTTTGTATGACGGCCAGCGAGCCGTAATCTTTCGTTGGGGAATGCTGCTGGCGGCGGCCGCGTGTGCGTTGGCGCCTTTATCCGGAGCATCTTCCGCAACCCCTCGCAACGGCGTGGCGGGCGCACGTATCCGGATCGGAAGGCTCGCTCCGCTCGGTGTTCCGAGCCCGATTGCCCTGAAGCGCGATCCGTTTATTCCACGCGCCGCGGAGCTGCCGTCCGGAACGGTCGTTGAGGCCGTGCTTCTCGGGGAATCGCCGCACGCGCTCATTTCCGTCGGGGCGCAAACGGCGATCGTCGGTGTCGGCGATGCCGTCGCGGGTATTCGCATTCAGTCGATAGACGCACGCGGCGTCCGTCTGGCCGACGGTACGCGACTATGGCTGCGAGGAGCTGCACCATGAGCCGCCATATTGCAGGCGCGCTGTTCGCGTTCTGGTTCGTCGCCGCCGTACCGAATCCGGCGGTATCGTTGGACGTTCGCGATGCGTCTATGACCGACGTCATCGCTTTGCTGGCTCAAGAATCCGGCGTCAATTTGGTCGCGGATCAATCGGTTGGGTCATCGCGGGTGACGTTACGCTTGATGCACGTTCCCTTCATGACGGCGCTGGACATTCTGGCCGGGGCACACGGGCTTAGCATCGAGCAGCGTGGAACGGTCCTCGTCATCGGAGCGCGCGAAGCATTGAACCGAGACGGGCAGGATACGGGCGCGAACGATCCTCACACGATCATCATGCAGCTCGAGCATGCGCAAGCGCAAGACGTCGGCAAGGTGCTCGTAGCGTCGCTTCCGGTGGGAACGCTCGTGGTACCCGACTCGCGCACGAACGCCCTCGTCTTGAGTGGCGATCCTCCGGTGTTGGAACGCGCGCGTATGCTGGTGTCCGCTCTCGACTCCCCGCTTGCGGCGCCGGCCCGCGTTCAAAGCGTTGCCTATCGATTGCGCTACTCGCGTGCCGGGGACGTCGCGCGCGAGTTGAAGGCCGCTTTGACGGATGGTGCGTTCGTTGCCGACGACCAAGGAAACGCGGTTCTCGTGACGGGCGACGACGGCGTCCAACAGGCGGCGCGTCAGGCGATCGGGGCTTTGGACGTCGCAGGGCCCGAGGTCCTCTTCGAGGTGCGCGTGGCGGACGTCACGCCGGCGAACGATTCGAGCAACATCGGCCTAGAGTTTGGCGGAGTAGACGCGCACGGGCAGCCCATCGTCGGCGGTTCCACGTACGCCTTCGCCGGCGGTAGCATTGCGGTAAACGTGCGACTAAACGCCCTGCTCTCTCGCGGGCACGCGCAAATACTGGCCACGCCGCGCTTGGTGACGCTCAATGGGAAGGAGGCCGACCTCCTCATCGGCGAGACGTACCCGGTCGTGTACAATACCTCGGTGCTCGGCGGCGCGAACGTTCAATTCGTCGATATCGGTGTAAAACTTCGCCTGACGCCGATCGTCGGCCCTGATGGAAGCGTTACCGCGGAACTTCACCCAGAATATAGCGAGCTGCAAGGTTTTACTTCGTCGGGATACCCGATTATCGCAAGTCGAAAGATCGATTCCACGCTGAGGGTACGAAGCGGGCAGACAATCGTTCTCGGCGGGCTGCTTCGCGACGTATCTAACGAAACGATCGAGCGGGTACCGTGGCTCTCCGATATTCCGATTTTGGGAAAACTCTTTGAAAATAGGCAGGCATCGCACGAGCGAGACGAGATCGTTTTCCTGATCACCCCGCACGTAATCGACCCGGCAGCACCTCCCGAGCGCTAGGAGCTGCGTTTCCCGAGGGACTGCCTTTCGCTCGGATGAAGCTTCGAGCATGCGGATATTGGCGGTCTGCCTTGCTCTGCTCACCGGGGGCGCCGGCATCGTACTCGCCGCGGGGCAGCAGACTGCGTCGGAGCTGGCGCAGATCACCGCGCGTGGGCGAGCTCTGTACCAATACGATGTGGCCGCGACGCTCGCCATGGATGCCGTACGAGCGCGCTATGGGACGGCGATGCCGCAGGCACCAGCGGGCTCGCGCGTCCTCTCCATCTGCCGGCCGGAGTTCAGCGGATGGTCCGTCGACGTCGGCGCATTGTCCGGCGATACGGCGTCGTTTGTGGTGTTCTATCGCGCGGTGCAGGCAGGGCCAGGCGCTCGAGCGTTCGACGTGACGAAGGTCGACGCACCGGCTACCGGAGCGTTCGACGTTCAGGCAGCGCGCGCCATCACACGTGCGATCGGCGATTTTCAGGCCGTGCGGTCATCGCCGTACAAGTATGCTGCGCTCCAACGCGCGGACGGTCAATGGTACGTCTACATATATCCGGGCCCGACGGCGGCGCACGCGTATCCGCTGGGCGGCGATGCCCGGTATCTCGTCTCCGCTGACGGGAGACAGATCGTCGCGCGCCACCGCATGCACAACGGGATCATCGACGAGGAATCGGCGAGCCTGCCGAACGGCGCGCACATGGCCGCCGGCTTTCATACCGTCGTCGTGGACGACGTGCCGCAGGACACCGATGTCTTCCACGTCTTGCTTCGCGAGCCGCGCGTTCCGGACTACGTCTCCGCGCAGGGCCACATGTACAAGATCGACACCAACGGCTCGATTGAGGACCTGGGGACTCCAACGCCAACGCCTCGCCCGTGAAGACGGACGTCGTCGTCATCGGGGCGGGCGCTGCGGGGCTCGCGGCGGCGCGCGAACTCGGAGCATGTGGGAAGCGTACGCTGCTCCTGGAGGCGCGAGAGCGTGCCGGTGGGCGGATGTACGGCGTGCGCGATCCGCGCTCGCCGGTACCGCTCGAGCTGGGCGCCGAGTTCGTCCACGGGGCGCCGTCGCAGACCTTGCGTCTGCTGCGCGAGATGGGGACGACGCGCTGCGACGTGCCTGAGTCGCGCGCGGAGGTGCGTAACAGTGAGATCGTCACAAATGTTAACATCGAGGCACAACTCGAGGCGCTGCTCGAATGCGTGCCTCGGCTCGACGGCGACATGAGTGTGGAGGCGTTCTTGCAAGACTTCGGTACGCGCCCTGAGTTCGTGGAGGCATCGCGGCGGATGCGCTTGATGGTCGAAGGCTTCGACGCTTCGGATCCCGCCGTCGCGAGCGTCCAGGCAATCGCGCAAGAGTGGGCCGGCGACGCGGGAGCCGGCAGTGCCGAATCGCGTCCCGTCGGCGGCTACGGCCCTGTCGTGGAGCACCTCGTGCGCTCGCTCGACGCGGGCTTCGTGGAGTCGCTCTTCGGCGCGGTCGTGGAGAGCATCGCGTGGAAGCGTGGCGCCGTGCGCGTATGCGCAACGCACGAGGAGGAAAAGATCGAGGTCGAGGCGCGCGCCGCCGTGGTGACGCTGCCGCTGGGCGTCCTCCAACTGCAGGGCGAGAGCGCCGTGCGCTTGGATCCGGAGCTTCCTGCCGTACGGCGCTGTGCGATCGATGCGCTTGCGATGGGGCCCGTCCTCAAGGCGGTGATGGTGTGCAGCGAACCTGTCTGGGAAAGCGTGCACGACGACGCGCTTTGCGACGTTGCGTTCATGCACGGAGAGGATGCGCCGTTCCCGGCCTTGTGGACGTCGCTGCCGATGCGCTCGTCGACGCTCGTCGCATGGGCTGGCGGACCGCACGCCGCGGCGCTCGGCAGTGCGTCGAACGAGGAGCTGTACGCCTGCGTTCTCGAATCGGTGCGGCGCATTCTCGGTCAAAGCGCGCGCGATGCCGTGCAGACGATCTACGTCCACGACTGGCAACGCGACCGGTTCGCGCGCGGCGGCTACAGCTACGTGAAGGTCGGCGGCATGGGCGCGCGGGAGCAACTCGCCGCTCCGCTGGACGAGACGCTGTTCTTCGCGGGCGAGGCGACGGCGCTACGCGGTGAGGCCGGGACTGTCGGCGGCGCGCTCGAGAGCGGCGTGCGCGCCGCACGCGAAGTCTGCGCCGCGCTAAAGGAAGCACGATGAAGCTCGACTTTCGCGTACCCTCGGTCGAGCTGGTTCCTGAATACCGTGCGTTCGTTGCGTCGTTCTTGCCGACCGACGTGGACATGTGGTCGCGCACGCACGCGCTCGCGCGCAGCGATCCGGCGGCGTACGTCGAGCAGGCGCAGCGTTTCGCACGCGGCGAGATGGAGCCGCTCGTGAAATCCGACACGTATTGGGTCTTTAACGGAAACGAGATGGCGGCAGAGTTGTGGATCCGCCACCACCTGCGCGGCATGCTCCTGCGCCACGGCGGGCACGTCGGCTATGCGGTTCAGCCGGCGTTTCGCGGCAAGGGCGTCGCGACGGCAATGTTACGCTTTGCGCTGGAGCGTTTGCGGACCCTTGGCGAGGTGGAGGCGCTGGTCACCTGCGACGACGACAATCCGGCGTCCGCGCGCGTCATCGAGAAGTGCGGCGGCGTGCGGATCCACGACAGCGAGAGGGACGGCCGGCCGCACCGGCGCTATCTGATCCCGCTGTCAGCGCCTTAGTCGGGGACGTTCGTCGACGCCCTGAGCGGCTGGACGAGCCCGCGCAGGAAGTCGAGCTCGATGCGCATGCGCGCGTTCTCGGCAGCCCGCTCGATATTCGAGACGTGATCGTACGCGATCCTCGCGCGCCCAACGAACTCTTCGAGGATCCGCTGCTCGTTCGGGTCGATATCGGAGGCGTTCACGTGCGCGCCGAAGAGCACGAAGCCGATCATCTGCTCGCGGATGCGTATCGGGACGGCGAACGCCGGCGCGGCGGCTCCTTGAGGGAAATCGTCGCGGCCTGCGAGGAACGGGCCGCCCGCGATGCCGCGCTTCTGCGCTTGTAGATCGAGCACGAGCGGGTCGTCGGCGGGGATCGCGTCGCGCCCGACCCCGCTCCATCCGATGGCCGCAGCTTGTGCGAACGCGCCGGCACCGTCGCGCCGAAAGACCGCGGCGGAGCCCAGGCGCAGCGCCCGCGTGCTCTCTTCGACGAGCAGCTTGTCGAGCGACGCGAGCGATTCCGCGTACATCATCGCCTCGCCGACGCGCTCCAAGTGCCGCTCGGCTTCATGCACGGATCGGAAGACGAACCGGTCGACGAGCGAATCGACGAACCCATGCAGATGCTGGATGCCGACACCGAGCGCGAGCGCGCCCGCGACCTCGATGACGAGACCGAACGATTCCAATCGCCGTGCGACCGCCCAGTCGAGCAAAACGAGCAGCCCGACGCCGATCGACGTGAGAATACCGTAGACAAGCGCGCGATTGAGGAAGAAGCGAATGTCGATGACGCGATGTTTGAGGATCGCATATGTCACCGTGATGGGAATGAGGACATCGAAGATCTGCAGCGTGTTGGTGAGCCAGATCGGGGACGTGCCGGTGTAGCCGAAGAATGCGTTGAAGCTCGCAAACGCTCCGTATCCGACGAGAAAGCCGAAGATGACCCAAACGATTCGCGGGCGCTCTTGCGGCGTAGCTTGGACGAGCGTGGCGATGAATGCTCCCGCACCGACGCAGTACCCGAGGAGCACGAAGGCGTCCGCGACGGAGGAAACGGCGAGGGCGTGGGGGAGCAAGAAGACTAGCCCGAGCCCCCAGTAGAGGTTTGAGAGGACCAACAGAGGCGCGGCAAAGAGCACGGCGCGCTCGACGGTGCGCTTCCAGCCCGTCACGACGTTCGACGGAAAGCGCAATGCGAAGATGATGAACGCAGCGAGCCCGGCGACGCCGAATGCCGAGCTCCACGCGTACTCGAGAACCTGAAGCCACGTGGGTGAGTAGGACTGGCTTAAGGTCGATCCGTTCGAAACGTCGAGAGCGTAGATGAAAAATGCCCATGTGAGCGCTGCGGGACGCAACAGCAAGAGCGCGCCCGCGAGAATCGGGAAGGAGATCAGCGTGAGCAGCTGGATCACGTCGGTGACGTTGTCTGCGAGCGTTCGCAAGTGCCGCACTGAAACGAGCGTCACGGCCTGCAAGCCGATACCACGAACGAACTGAAACGTCGCTCGTCTCGCAGGGCGCTCCGTGTTGTACGACGTGTAGACGGAGCGCCGGTCGTCGAGCGGCATGGCGGCGAGGTCGATTTTGTCACCGACGCGGATGCCGGCGCGAGCCGCGGGGCCACCTGGGTCGACGGACGCGATCGTCGCCTCCGTACGGCTCGTAACCGCCTCCGTCATGCCGAAGTTGCCCCACGGGTGCCACGGCAAGATAAGGTCCGGAGCGGTGTAGACAAGGGAAATCGCAGCTAATGCCACGACGACGACCGCGCGGAACTGCGCCTTCACAGCGGGGCCTTTCGACGCGCGGCCGAGCGCCTCTTAGCCCCGGGGACGGCATGGACTCGGCGGTTCGGCGAGGAAGGGTACGGGGAAACCGCAAGCGGTTTGGAGGTTCCTTGTGAGGGGTCGGTCTTTTGCGTGGCTCACCTTCGCGCTCGTCTTTACATTCGCCGGCCGCGCGGCGCCGGGGGCGCCCGCGGTCGCGCACGCATCGCACGTCTGCGGCCCCTCCGTCGCATCGCACGCGCTCGAGCAACCCCCGGACGTCGAGATGTGGAAGGCGCCGCTCGATGCGTCGGGCGAACGCGAACTGATTCTCGCCGTCCATCGCGACGGCGATCGATTCTGCTACCGCTACGCTTGGGACGGCGTCGTGCGAACCGTAGCCCCGACGATTCGCGTTCGGCGCGGCGAGCATTTCGCGCTCCGTATCGCCAATGACATCTCCGGGCCAAGCCGAGGCGAGAGCGTCGCATCGACGGCCATGCTGCCATGCATGCCGATGCACATGCCTTCGGCGGTGTTGACGCGCTACGTCGGGTACCTCAATCACACCGTATACGATCGCTATATGCACGTCGCGCCGGTCGACACGAACATCCACTTACACGGCTTCGAAGGGCCGGCGGACCAAGAGAATATCTTCCTCTCGACGCTCAGCACGCCGATGCATGCGTGCGAGTATCGGATCACCGTTCCGCGTACGCAGCCTCCGGGAGTGTATCTGTACCATCCGCACATCCATGGCGCTTCCTACAACGAAGTCGCAGGCGGACTCGACGGCGTGTGGATCGTCGAGCCCGACAAGCCGCAGATCGCGCGCTCGGCCGAGCACGTCATCATACTGCGCTACCGGCTGCCCGCCCGGCTCGACAATCCGTTCGCGCCGAACGAAGACGCCTTTGGGACGGCGGGAGCGAGCTACGAAGGAGCACGGCCGGCGGCACCGCCGGTCTCGTACGACCCGTTTAAGCCGCCGCCGTGGCCCGTTACCTTTCCGATGCGGGCCGGCGGCGTCTCGCTGGATCCAACCGGCTGCAACGGCCTCGCTTCGGAAGCGATCGTCAGCGTGAACGGATCCGAGACGCCCGCACGCCTGGGCGTTCCTGCCTCGCGGACGCAGCTGCTGCGCATCCTGAACGGAACCTCGGACTCGCCCAAGCTGCTACGGATCCGCGACGGTGCCGGCCGCGAAGTTCCGTTTCGCGTCGTCGGGCTCGACGGCGTGCCGGTCGCTGGCAATATGGAGCACCCGTTAGCCGGATACATTCCGATGAACTCGCTGATGCTCTCCCCGATGTCGCGCGCGGACGTTCTCGTAACTGTGGGGGCCGGTTCGACCCTGACGCTGTCGAGCGAGCACTTTTGCGAAGGCAAGGACATGTTCTTCCAGATGCACCACGATCTGCTCACGATCGCCGGCATCGCCACGACCTCGCACGCAGTGAACGTGGCATCGGCGCCAGTTGCAATCGCCGATACGCCCGCCGCACGGCTGGTTGCCTTCGTGCGCACGCATCCGTCGCTCGTTCATCGGCGCGCGATCACGTTTACGGAATACGCGTTCCCGCGTAGGGGAGCGATACCGCTTCACGCCGCGTACTACATTACCGACACGACCAATCCGCACTTTCACGAGCATCCCTTCTGGCCGGTCTACAGCTCGGGAGCAATGGTCCCGTCAAACCCGGATATCGTGGTGCGGCAAGGCGCGATCGAAGAGTGGTACCTGATCAACGCGACGATGGAGTCGCACGCCTTTCACATTCACCAGATGGCGTTCGTGCAGGAGCAGAGCTCGATGGGCATGCCCGTCACGATTGATACGGTCTTCGTTCCGGTCGGAAGCCTCCAGCCGAACCCGCAGAACCGAAACTATCCGCTCGTCAACCCGAGCATTACGCGAGTGATTCTCGACTTTCGCCACGTTCCCAAAGGCGAGTTCGTCTTTCACTGCCACATGCTCTTTCACGAAGACCGCGGGATGATGGGCATCATCCGCGTCGAGTAGAACTTCGCGCGCGCCTGCTAAGAGCGCTCGCGATCGTGCGGGCGATCGCCCTAGCTACCCTAGCTACAGCCCGACGTTGCGCCGCACGAGTCGCACTTCTCGCAGCTGCCGTTACGAACCATGGTGAGCTGGCCGCACTCGGGGCAGGCGTTACCGGTGTAACCTTTTGCGCGGGCAGCGGTAACCTGCTGCGTGCGCGTCGCAGTGGCGACGCCGGTCGCGGCAGAGAGCAGCGAAGCGTGGGGCGGGGTGGGCTCATGCTCGCCGTCGTGCTCGTGCGTACCGCCGACGTGGAGATGCTCGCTCACCGGATGCAGGCTCTCCGCAACGCCTGCGGGACGCATGCTGACCTCGCCCACTTCCTCGGCAACGTACTCTTCGTCCGTGCCTGGACCCATCGCGTCCATCTCCATCGATGGTTGCACGTGAGCGAGATCGTAGCGACCCAGATATGTAACCGCGAGCTCGCGGAAGATGTAGTCCAGGATCGAGGTCGCCATCTTGATGTGGTCGTGTCCGACGACGGGGCCGTTCGGCTCGAAACGCGTGAACGTGAAGGCGTCGACGAACTCCTCGAGCGGGACGCCGTGCTGTAAACCGAGCGAGATCGCGATCGCGAAGTTGTTCATCAACGAGCGAAAGGCCGCGCCTTCCTTGTGCATGTCGATGAAGATCTCGCCGAGCTGGCCGCCTTCGTACTCGCCGGTCCGGAGATAGACCTTGTGCCCCCCGACGATCGCTTTCTGCGTGTAACCGCTACGGCGTTCCGGTAAGCGCCGGCGGCGGGCGATGTACCGATAGACGATTCGCTCGGCGACCTGCAACGGCTGCGCGTACGGCTGCTGCGCGAGCGACGAGTTGTCGTCGACGTCGCTCTCACCGCCGAGGTCGTAGCTCGCCGCAAGGGGTTGCGAAAGCTTCGAGCCGTCGCGATAGAGGGCGACCGCCTTAACCATGCGCTCCCACGAGTAGCGGTAGGCTTCCTTGACGTCGTCGATCGTGGAGGTCTGCGGAAGGTTGATGGTCTTGGAGATCGAGCCGCTGATCGACGGCTGGGCGGCAGCGAGCATGTCGACATGTGCCAGTGGCCGGATGAAACGCGTGCCGTACTTTCCACACGGCGTGGCGCAGTCGAAGACGGGCAGGTGCTCGTCCTTCAGGTACGGCGCTCCTTCTAAGGTCATGCGGCCGCAGATGTGTGCCGAGGCCTCTTCGATTTGCTGGGTCGTGAAGCCGAGACCGTCGCGTAGCAGCGAGAAACTCCAATCGGAGATTTGCTCCTCGGTGAGGCCGAGCTTGGTCTTGCAGAACTCGTCGCCGAGCACGAAGCGATTGAACGCAAATGGCAGTTCGAACGCGGTCGGTAGCGCGGCTTCGACGCGTGAAAGAATCTCTTCGTCGAAGCCTTTGGCGCGCAGCGTCGCACGATTGACATGCGGCGCACCTTCGAGCGTGCCGGTGCCTTTGGCGTACGTTTCGATGGCGGCGATCTGCTCCTCGCCGTATCCGAGGCGGCGCAGCGCACATTCGACGGACTCGTTGACGATCTTGAAGTAGCCGCCGCCGGCGAGCTTCTTGAACTTGACGAGCGCGAAGTCGGGCTCGATACCGGTCGTATCGCACCCCATAACCAAGGCGATGGTTCCAGTCGGGGCGATGACGGTTGTTTGTGCGTTGCGGAATCCAGCGACCTCGCCGATGGCAAGCGCATCGTCCCACATGGAGCGCGCGAGCTCCCAGGTCTTCTGCGTGAAGAGCGTCGGCGTCTGCGTCGCGGGGGGGATCGTGAGCCCTTCGTATTCGTCCGCCTTCGCCTGGTGCGCGAAGCGGCGATGATTGCGCATGATACGCAACATGTCGCCGGCGTTGTTCGCGTACCGTGGAAATGCGCCTAGCTGCTGCGCCATCTCCGCGGAGCAGCGGTACGCGGCTCCCGTCATCAGCGACGTTATCGCAGCGCACCAATCGAGCGCATAGAGCGAATCGTAGGGGAGGCCCATGCGCATGAGCAAGGTGCCGAGGTTTGCGTACCCGAGACCGAGGGTGCGGAAATCGTAGGACTTTTGCGCGATGACGCGACTGGGGAACTGCGCCATGAGCACGCTGATCTCAAGCGTGAAAGTCCAGATGCGGCAGGCTTCCGCGAATCGTGCAGCGTCGAACTCGCCGCGCTCGTTCTCGAACTTCACGAGGTTGAGACTTGAAAGATTGCAAGCCGTATCGTCGAGGAACAGATATTCGGAGCACGGATTGCTCGCGTTGATGCGGCCGTCGCTGGGACACGTATGCCATTCGTTGATGGTGGTATCGAACTGGAGGCCGGGATCGGCGCATTGCCACGCGGCGGTCCCGATCTGTTCCCACAAGTCCGATGCCGGGACGGAGCGAGCCACGCCACCGTCCGTACGCCGAATCATGTCCCACGAGCCCCCGCCGTCGAGCGCTTTGAAGAACTCGTTCGGGATGCGGACCGAGTTGTTGGAGTTCTGCCCGGAAACGGTACCGTACGCCTCGCCGTCCCAGTTGACGTCGTATGTGTCGAGCTCGAGCGCCGTGTACCCTTGTTTGGCAAAGTCGAGCGCGTACTGGACGTTTGCCGATGGTATCCCGGCGCCGAGCGCTACGCGTAGCGCGGACTTCAAGCCTGCATTGAGCGACGGGTCGAGGCGCGCGCTCTCCGGCAGCGTCTGATCGTGCGCGGCGCGCATGATCGCGTTGAGATGCTTCTCGATCGTGATCGATCCCGCAACGAGCGCGGAGACCTTTTGCTCCTCGCGGACCTTCCAGTTGATGAAGTGCTCGATGTCGGGGTGATCGAGATCGAGGACGACCATCTTCGCGGCACGACGCGTGGTGCCGCCGGACTTGATCGCTCCTGCCGCCCGATCGCCGACGCGCAGAAATGACATCAACCCTGACGAGGTTCCGCCGCCGGAGAGTCTCTCGCCGGCACTGCGCAGCTTGGAGAAATTCGAACCAGTACCCGAGCCAAATTTGAAGATACGCGCTTCGCGCACCCAGAGATCCATGATGCCGCCTTCGTTGACGAGGTCGTCGTCGACGCTCTGAATGAAGCAGTTGTGCACGACGACGTTATTCGTCAGGAAGGTGTGGCTCGCGGTTTCGATGTCGTAGACGGGCATCGGCTGGGGGAGTTGATCGATTGCGACGATTTCAACGGCGTGAATCTCGAGCACCGCGGTGGCGAGCGGCGATCCTCCCCCAGCGCGCGAGAGTTGCGGTAAAGGCGCTGGATCGATGCCGCTGCGGGCGAAGAGCACGTCGCCGGCCTGCAGGTCGCCGAGGTGACGCCAGCGAGCGGTATTGCCTTGCTGCGAATAGACGCGGTGATCGGGCGTAGCTTCGATGTACGTGCCGCCGGCCAGATGCACGCGCAACACGGGCTTGATTCCCGTGCGCTTCGCTGCGACGACGCGCGTAGTGCCGCGTGCGTCATAGACTTCGAGGCCGATGAGTCTGCGCTCGACGATGTGACCGATCGGAACCGGACCGTCAGGCGTGGAGACCGGTGCCCAGTACGGAAGGCAGGCGTGCGGTGCGGGATGCTCGTAGGCGCTCGTGGAGCGCACGAGCTCCTGACTCGCGGGGTCGACGAAAAAATGTCCTTGCGCCGGCCCCGAGATCCCGTACGCCCAATGCAACCCGGTGTTGAACCATTGCGGTGAGTTGGGCGCGCCGATCTGACGTGCTAGCATGGCGCACATCTCCTCGTAGTACGCTCGAGCGTCGTCTTCCGAATCGAAATACGCGTGCTTCCACCCCCAGTACGCCCAGCAACCAGCGAGTCGATTGAAAACCTCGCGCGAGTCGAGCTCGCCGCCGAACTGCTCGCTGCGCGGCAACTTGGCCAACGCCTCGTCATCGGCGACCGACCGCTGCAGCCATTCGGGGACGTTTTCTTCCTCGAGGCGCTTGAGCGCTCGCGGCACCCCGGCCTTGCGGCAATACTTTTGCGCGAGCACGTCGACCGCAACCTGACTCCACTCCGTCGGAACCATTACACGCTCGGCTTCGAAGATGACCGAACCGTCGGGATTCACGATTCGCGAGGTTCGCGGCTCGAAGGTCAGGCCGAAATAGGGGTCGTTCGGGGCAGAATAGGTGCGGCGAAACTTCATGCGCAGTAGCTCCTGGGGCATCTATTGTGGCATATTTTCGCTAGGACCACAAGATATTGTGGTGGACCGGTGGAATCCTTGTGAACCGGCTGTTGATGGCTGGGGATAGCGTTATCTGCCCTGTGGAGAGAACCGAGGATACCGAGGATAGCCGGTGCAAGAGCCGCCCGATGCTCGGCCCGGATCGCTTTGCCCCGCGCCTTTGTGAGGTGCCGCTCGCGGAGCTGGAGGCAGCCGGGATTCGAGGACTGATTCTGGACCTCGACAACACGCTCGTTTCCTGGGGTGGCAGCGAGATCGCGCAAGAGCATCTCGCGTGGGTACGAAGCGCGCAGGAGCGTGGCTTGCGGCTCGTGATGCTTTCGAACAACTTCTCCGATCGCGTCACGCAGATCGCTCGGCAGATGGGTATTCCATTTGTTGCCAATGCGTGTAAGCCGTCCCCAGTCGGGTTCGTGCGAGCCCTGCGTACGCTGCAGCTTCCCCGACGTCACGTCGCCGTAGTCGGCGACCAGCTCTTCACCGACGTCCTTGGCGGTAAGCTTTGCGGGCTCTACACGATTTTGACGGAGCCGCTCGAAGCGAACGACCACCCGATCACCAACGTGTTCCGGTTCTTCGAGCGTTTGATGCTGCCGCAGCGGCGATGAAACTAGCGGTCATCGGCGATCCCGTCGCACACAGCGCAAGCCCCGAGATTCATCGTCGCCTGCTGCGCGAGGCCGGAGTCGACGGATCGTACGAAGCGATTCGCGTTGGGGCTGGCGGAGCAGCGGGCGCGCTGCGCCGGCTCGCGGAGGAAGCCTTTGCCGGGTGTAACGTGACGTCGCCTCTCAAAGAAGAAGCGTTGGCGGCATGCGATCACCTTTCGCTCGCCGCGCAGCGCGCTCGGGCGGTGAACACGGTCGTCTTCGGACGGACCTTGCTGGGGACGACGACCGACGGTACCGGCGCAGCGGAGGCTTTGCGCGCGCATCTCGGATCGCTCGCCGGGCGCGAGATCCTCGTCCTCGGAACCGGTCCGGCGGCTCGTGCGGTCGTCGCGCAGCTCGCCGAAGAGGGCGTGCGCCTCTGGCTCTGGAGCCGCGACGCGGGCAAGGTCGAGGCACTCCGCGCGCGCTTTGGTGGGCTGGCGTTCGCTCGCGAGGTTCGCATCGAAGATGCTGTTTTTTCCGCCCTCTCACCGGAGGCGCAGTTGCCTGCGGAGGTCGCCGCGGTGGCGTCGCGCGTACCGCTCGTCATGGATGCGAACTATGGCGATCGTGCGACGCTGGGCAGACAGATAGGACGCCGCGTCGTGGACGGCGCGGAGATGCTCGAGGCGCAGGCTCGGGCAGCGTTTTCGTTTTGGCTGGAGAGCAGATAAGCAAGAAACGCTATTGAAGGGCCCCATGAACCGAGTGCCAAGTATGCGCCACGGAGGTGCCCAGGAGATGACACGTCGACACCGCTCGCTCGCCGCTACCCTCATCGCTTTCGCCATGACCGCGGGTTGCAACGGAAGCGGCACCGCCTTAAATCCGCCGACGAACGCGATTCCGACGCTTCTCTACGTCGCCAATGCATCCAACTCAGCCGACGTGTCGCCAGGGAGTCTGCTCGCGTTCACGTTACCGTTCTCGAGTAACTCCGCCCCGCTCGTCAGCGTTGCACCCCCTTCCGGTAACGAAGGGCCTTTCGGGCTCGCGCTCGACTCGAGCCATCGCTTGTTCGTCGGTTATCAGGACAAATACATCGCCGTCTACAAGCTGCCGCTCATGCATCTCTCCTCGCCGGATTTTGAGATTTCAACGCCGCCCGGTGCCGCTCAGGGACTCGCTTTCGACGGCTCGGGGAATCTCATCGCCGGGATCGGCAACTCGCTGTACGTCTTTTCCACGCCGCTCAGCAGCGGGAGCACCGCGAGTTTCAACTTCTTGCTACCGAACGGTAACCATTGTTGCCTTCAAGAGTTAGCCGTACACGCAAGCACGTTGGCCGTCGCCACCTTTACCGGGTTCACCGACCACATCTACGTCTATTCGTTGCCGCTAACCGCTGCGTCGACGCCGATCGCATCCATTACCAGCGGTGGTTCTCAGGGGTACTCCGGCGTTGCATTCGACGCGAGCGGCAATCTGTACGCTGCGGGCGGCAACCCGGAACAAATTGAGATTTATAATCCGCCGTTCAGCAACTTGAGCACGCCGGCGACAGTTATCTCGACGGCGACGCTGCCCAACTCGGAGAACCTCGCGTTTGACGCGAACGGAAACCTCTACTATACGACGACGAAGACCGTAACGCTCGCGTCGACGCTCTACGAATACTCGCCTCCTTTTAGCGCGGCGAGCGTTCCGGTGGCGCAGACGACCATTGGATTCGGCGCCTTGGTGCTGGGCGTCGCGGCGGGCAACTAGGAGTTCGGGAACATCGTGTCACGCTGAGCTCGTCGAAGCGTGGCGGAGAGGGGGAGATTCGAACTCCCGAGAGGCTTATCACCTCTGCTCGCTTTCCAAGCGAGTGCATTCAACCGCTCTGCCACCTCTCCCGGTTCAAATGGTGCCCCACCGTGCGCGGTACTCCTAGCTTTTAAATACAAGCCCGCCTTTGTGGTAGCGTTCAAAGAGTTCCTCGAACTCGCCCGGCGGCAGCGGCCGGCCGAAGAGAAAACCCTGCGCGAGCTCGCACTCACATTCCCGCAAAAACTCCGCCTGGGCTTCCGTTTCGACGCCTTCGGCTTGCACTTTGAGTCCCAAGGCATGCGCCATGGCGATGATCGCGGATACGATCGCGAGATCGTTGCCGTCGTTGGGAATGTCGCGTACGAAGGTCTTGTCGATCTTGAGTTTATCGAGAGGAAAGCGCTTGAGATGCGAGAGCGATGAATAGCCCGTACCGAAATCGTCGAGCGCGAGGCTGATTCCCAAGTTCTTTAGCTGACGCATGATCCCGATGGAGTCGTCGGCGTTCGTCATTGCGACGGTTTCGGTGATCTCGAACTCGAGGCACTCCGGCCGGTATTGAACGTTCGCCAGCGTGCCCTCGATGGAGCGCACGAGGTTGTAGTGCACGAACTGGCGTGCCGAGAGATTCACTTCGAGCAGGATCGGTATGTCGAATCTCTTCTGCCACGCGTAGACCTGCTGCGTTGCCGTGCGAAGCACCCATTCGCCGAGCTGGACGATAAACCCGGAGGCTTCGGCCTGCGGTATAAACGTGTCCGGGGGCGTGAAGGTGTTGTCCGGCTGCGGCCATCGGCACAGGGCCTCGCAGCCGATGATCTCCCCGGTCTGCAGATCGAGCACCGGTTGGTAGAAAAGCACGAACTCGTTGTTCACCAGCGCGTTTGCGAACCGGCGATGCATCGGTTGGCGATAGCTCAGGGTAAGCGAACCTCTCTACACGCCGGCCGGATGCCAGATGGTCTTGATCTCGGAGAAGGCCTCGATATCGTCGAGACTCTGTGCCTCGTCCGAAAACCATTCGTCGCGCGCTCGCGCAGGCCGCGGGCGCGTACGCTTGACGTTCTCTGCGGCATCGGCCTCCAGCTGCGCGGCGAGCACGCTCTCGGAACCGTCGTACGCTATTGCGTTGACGTCCATGTGCTTGGCGAGCACCGGCCCCACCTCGGCGCGCGAACCGGTGAGAAGGTTGAGGACGCCGGCGGGAAGGTCGCTCGTTGCGACCGACTCTGCGAAGACGACAGCCGTACGGGGATCGTGCTCGGAGGCGACGACGACGAGCGCATTTCCGGCTGCGAGCGGCGGCAAGATCACCGACAAGAGTCCGAGCAGGACGGGCGCGTCCGGCGCGAGCACCGCAACGACGCCGGTCGGCTCCGGCGTCGAAAAGTTGAAGTGCGGTCCGCCCACGGGGTTACGCGTCGAAAGCAGCGCCGCGAATTTATCGCACCAGCCCGCGTACCAGATCGTGCGATCGATCGCGGCGGTTACCTCGAGCGACGCCGCGGCCGGTTCGCACGGCGTACCTTCGCGAACCCGTTCCGTCAGCTCGGTTCGGCGCGCCTCCATCATCTCGGCGAGACGGTAGAGGACCAGGCCGCGTGTCCCCGGCGCCGTTCCCCACCACGCGCGCTGCCCGGCACGCGCGGCGACGACCGCGTCGCGCGCATCTTTTCGAGACGCGCGGGCGATGTTTGCGGCGAACGACTTGCCCTCGCTCAGCAGATCGCTGCGTCCCGATTCAGAGCGGACGAACGAACCGTTGATGAAGAGCTTGTACATCTTGCGGACTGGGAGGCGCGCGACGCCGTTCTTCGACACGGGAGCAACCTACGACGCCGGGAGGCAGGAGCCCTAGGAGAGCGACCCGTACGCTCGTGTCCCCGGGTTCGTAACGGGGAAAGCCCGCATCGGGAAGGAGACGCTGCAGTGGCAAAGACGCAACCATTTCTGAGCGACGTGAAGGAACTACGCCGGCGCGCTCGCGAGAACATCGAGCGGGGAGCCGTCACCGAAAGCTATCGAGGCGACCCGAAGGTCGCCTGCGAGATCCTCAATGCAGCCCTGGCGACGGAGATCGTGTGCGTCCTGCGCTACAAGCGTCATTTTTTCATGGCGAAGGGCCTGAACAAGGACGCGGTGGCGCAAGAGTTCTTAGAGCACGCGAACGACGAGCAAGATCATGCCGATCGCATCGCGCAGCGCATCACGCAGCTGGGCGGCGCGCCCGACCTCAATCCGGAGGGCCTCGCAATGCGCAGCCACTCGGAATACAAGGAAGGTGACACGCTCGTCGACATGATCCGCGAAGATCTCATTGCAGAGCGCGTAGCGATCGAGTCCTATACGGAGATTATCCGGTATTTTGCCGACAACGATCCGACATCGCGACGGCTCCTCGAATCGATCCTCGAAAAAGAAGAAGAGCACGCCAACGACATGCAGGACCTCATCGACCGGCTCGAGCCCGAGCTGACCACGCAGAGCGACGGCCTTCACAAGGGACGCTAGACTCTACGTAATTCGGGACCTTTTTCCCCATTTGCACCGGGGCCGAGGAAGAGCGAGCGCGCTTCGGCTAGACTGGTCGCATGCGTGCATGTGCGGCAACGCGGCGGCTGGATGTGGAGCTTGGTATTGCGCTCTGGCTGGCGTACGTCTGCGCCGTGCGTTCCGCCGCAATCCAGCTCGAGCTGGAACGTACGAACCTGCGCCTTGGTGTCGGCATCGTGCTCCTGGCGGCGATCGAATCCGCGCACGCGCTCCCGGTCATCGGCGCGGGCAGCGCGCGAGTGCTGCTCGGCGCGTCGTTCTTTTTCTTGTACGCGAGCTGGACGAGCCTGCCGGCGGTTCACCGGGTCTATGCGAACGTCGCCGCGGCGCTCAGCGTCCCGCACGGGGACGCATATACCATCGTAACGGTGCGTTCCGATGGTATGGAGCCCGCGATTGCGGTAGGGTCCCTTGCGGTGGTGGACTTCTCCGCATACCGGCACCGCATGCCCCGCATCGGCGACATCGTTGCCGTCGCGGTAGCCCCGAACCGCGTGTATCTGAAACGCCTCGTCGCAAAGCCCGGCGATCGCTTCGAGGTCGATGGCCTCGGCGTTCTCAGGAACGGGCGCAGACCCCGGGGCTGGAGAAACCGCGCCTTCCCCGACTATACGCTCGATGTCGCACAAGACACGATTGAAGTGAACGGCGTTCCCCTCGATCGCAGCATCGCCGACGTGCCCCTGCCGACGGCATGGAACGATCCTGCACGCCTACCGGAGAACTGCTACTTCGTCCTCGGCGACAACGTCAACGATTCCGAGGACTCCCATGTCTTCGGCTGCGTGCCGCGCCGCGCCATCGTCGGACAAGCAGTGCGCGTTCTCTGAGTGCGCCTCTACTCACCCTGTGCGAGCGAGAAGCCGCGCGCGCCGTCGAAGGCGTAGAGCCCCTCGGTCTTCACGACGTCGAGCCCCGCTGCATCGAGCGCTCCGACGATGCTCACGACGTCCTTCGTGGAGAAGGCGGTGCCCTCGCGCTCGAAGCGGCACGCCCAGTGATCGCTCCAGAACGTGTCGGGATCGCCGTTCGGCCAGACCTTCGTCCCGCGATTGGCAATCACCGTAAGCGTGGCTCTCGGAATCGAGAGCGCCTGAATGCGCGCGGCAATCTCGTCCGGATTGCCGCCGGGGAGATCGAGGAAGACGTCGACTCCGACGTGTTCTTTGCGAGCACGTGGGCCGGCTGCGCGTACGCCGAGCTCCATCTCGGCGCGCTTTGCGTAGCGCGCGGGGCGCAGATGCTCGGGCTCAAGGCCGATGCGCGCGATCACTGCATCGGCAAACTCGCTGGTGCCGACCTTCTGCTTCGAGACGCGCGCATCGTAGATGTCGTAGGTATGTATGCCGTCCTCGATCGTTCGCAGCCATGCATTGTGAATGCGCTCGGCGATGTCGCCTTGACCGATGTGCGAGAGCATCAGAAGCGCGCCGTGCAAGAGTCCTGACGGATTCGCCAGGTTCTGGCCTGCACGTCGCGGCGCGGAACCATGAATCGCCTCGAACATCGAGCAATGGTCCCCAATGTTCGCGGAGCCGGCGAGGCCGACCGAGCCGGTCATCTGGGCGGCGACGTCGGAGAGCACGTCGCCGTAGAGATTCTCCATGACGAGTACGTCGAAGGCGTCGGGGGTATCGACCATCTTCGCCGAGCCGATGTCGACGATCCAGTGCTCGTTCTCGATCTCGGGATACTCTTTGGCGATCTCGTCGAAGATTTTGTGGAAGAGACCGTCGGTCATCTTCATGATGTTGTCTTTCGAGAAACACGTCACTTTTTTGCGCGCGTGGGATCGCGCGTATTCAAAGGCGTAGCGGACGACGCGCTCGCTCCCGGGACGCGAGATGAGCTTCAAGCACTGCACGACGTCCTGCGTCTGGCGATGCTCGATGCCGCCATAGACGTCCTCCTCGTTTTCGCGCACGATGACGAGATCCATGTTCGGATTCTTCGTCGCGACATACGGGTAGAGCGACGCGCACGGCCGGACGTTTGCATACATTCCTAGCGTCTTGCGCACGGTTACGTTGAGGCTCTTGAAACCGCCGCCTTGCGGCGTCGTAATCGGCGCTTTGAGAAACACCTTCGTACGGCGCAGCGAGTCCCAGGCACGCGGCTCGATGCCGCTCTGCAGTCCGCGCTTGTAGATCGACTCCCCGATCTCGATGCGATCGATATCGAGCAACGCTCCGGAGTGTTGAAGGATCCGTAGCGTCGCGTCCATGATCTCGGGGCCGATGCCATCGCCGTATGCGACGGTAACCGGGGTTTTCTTGGCGGCTACAACTGCCATTCCTGAGCGTTCCATCCTTCGCTGATGCCGTTGGGGGTGAAGTTCTGCAGCTGCCTCACGAGCACGTATCGCAGCGGTGCGTCGAACAAGAACGCAGCGGGCGCATCCTGCAGGAGCAGCGATTCGATCCGTGCGTAGGCGCGCTTGCGGACCGCGCGATCGAACGTCGAAAGCGCGAGGCGCTGCGCGGCATCCATTTGCGAGGAGCAGTAACGCGCGACGTTGTTCCCGTTGGGCGGAATTGCCGCACACGTCCACTGGGAGGAGTTGTCCGGATCGGCTCCCGATATCCAGGCATAGAGAGTCATGTCGAACTTGCCGCCGTTGAGTATCCCGCCGTTCTCTGCGGCGGCATAGAGATTGGCGTAGGCGTAGCTCTTGAGCTGCACGTCGACCCCGACTTTACGCAGCATCTGCTGTACCTCTTCGACGATGGCACGCGCGCCCGTGCTCCCTTGGCCGTACGCGAGCTGGAGCGTCAGCCTCTTGCCGTTTTTCGTGCGGAGGCCGCTCGGGCCGAGGTGCCAACCGGCCGCGTCGAGCATCGAGGCCGCACGCGTCGGGTCGTACGGCGTCGGAGCGAGCGCGGCGTCGTAGCCCCACGAGAACGGTGTCAGGTCCGCGTTGCCGACTTGCGCAGTGCCGTAGGTCGTATCGCGGACGAGCGTCCTGTCGTCGATCGCGAGCGCCAGGGCGCGGCGCACGTTGACGGCATCGAGCGGTGCGCGCGCCGTGTTGAAGAGGATCGCGTCGTACGACGGAGCGTTGGCCAACAGGCCGACGAAGCCGGGATCCTGGATCAGGCTATGGTAGTTCGTCGTCGGAACTTCGATCTCGAGGTCGACGCCGCGCGAGCGCATCTCGGTTTCGGCAGTATTCGCATCGGTGATGATGAGCAGCGTTAGCTGCGCGATATGCGGTGCGCCGCGGAAGTACTGCGGGTTTGCGTCGAGGACGATGCGGTCGCCACGCTCCCAGCGTGCGAAGCGGTACGGACCGGTGCCGACCGGGCTCGAGTTGAACGGCACCTGATTGAGGTTCGGGTACTGCGCCAGCAGATGCGCCGGAAGAATGCGGTACGGCGTGTCGCTCTCGCCGAAGATCGTGTCGATGGCGGGCGGAAAGATTCTCTTCATGTGCAGCACGACCGTGTACGGGTCGGGCGCGTCCATCGAGGCGATTTGGTCGTATCCGCGGCGCGAGAGCACGTTGTTGTTGGGGTTCATGATCGCCTGCCAAGTGAACTTGACGTCGCGGCTCGTGAACGGCGTACCGTCCTGCCAGCGGACGTTGTGGCGCAAGTGGTAGGTGATCGTCAAGCCGTTCCGGCTGATGCCGCCGTTCTGCATCGTCGGCACGACCGCGGCCAGGTCCGGCACCTCGTTCCCGTGGCTGTCGATCGTGACCAGCTCGTCGAAAATCAAGCCGTCGACGAAGCTCTCTACCGCGTTCTGCGCGAGGATCGGATTGATGTTCGTGATATCGATTGGAAGGGCGATGCGAAGATTTCCGCCGGTTGTTCCGGCCGTGCCGCCGGTGCGAGAACACGCGGCGAGCAACGCGGCTGCCAAGAGGGCGGCAAGCATTCTATGCATGCTTGAGGTACTCGCGCAGGCCGTGGATGCCGCCCTCGCGACCGAACCCCGACTCCTTGTATCCTCCGAACGGCGAGCTGGGGTCGAACTTGTTGAAGGTATTGCACCAGACGACGCCTGCGCGTAGGTGCTGCGCGACCCACATGTTCTTGCTCCCCTCGGTGGTCCAAACGCCCGCCGATAGACCGTACGGGGTATTGTTGGCCTTGTCGATCGCCTCGTCGGGCGTGCGGAAGGTCATGACGGCGAGCACCGGGCCGAAGATCTCTTCGCGAGCGACGCGGTGCGACGGCTGCACGTTGGTGAAGAAGGACGCGGGAAAGAAGAAGCCGCGCGGCGGCAGTTCGCACTCCGCTTGGACGAGCGTCGCGCCTTCGTCGATCCCGCTGTGGACGAGCTCGCGAATCTTCTCGAGCTGCACGCGCGAGTTGATCGCACCGATATCCGTGTTCTTGTCGAGCGGGTCGCCTAGGCGCAACGTGCGTATCCGGTTGGTGAGTCGCTCGACGATGTCGTCGTGGACATTCTCCTCCACGAGTAGCCGCGATCCCGCGCAGCACACGTGGCCTTGATTGAAGTAGATGCCTTGGACGATCCCTTCGACGGCTTGGTCGAGCGGCGCGTCCGCGAAGACGACGTTGGCAGCCTTGCCGCCGAGCTCGAGCGTCAGGCGCTTCCCTTTGCCTGCGATGCGTCGCTGGATGATCTTGCCGACTTCGGTCGAGCCGGTGAAGGCGATTTTGTCTACGCCGTCATGGTCGACGAGAGCTGCGCCCGTCGCACCGTCGCCGGTGACGACGTTGATGACGCCCGGGGGGATCTCAGCTTCTTCGACGATCTGGGCGAGCGCGAGGGCGGTGAGCGGCGTCGTCTCGGCGGGCTTGAGAACGACGGTATTCCCGCAGGCGAGTGCCGGTGCGACCTTCCATGCGGCCATTAAGAGCGGGAAGTTCCATGGGACGATCTGTCCGCAGACGCCAATCGGCTCCGGCGTGCGCTCTGCGCGCATTGCCCACTCGAGTTTGTCAGCCCAGCCGGCATAATAGAAGAAGTGCGCCGCCGACGTGGGGATATCGAAGTCGCGCGATTCGCGAATCGGCTTTCCGCCGTCGAGCGACTCGAGCACGGCGAGCTCGCGGGAGCGCTCCGTGATCGCGCGCGCGACGCGGTAGATGAGCTTCGCGCGATCTGCCGGCGAGAGCTTGCTCCAGCGCTCGAAACCTTTGCGGGCGGCGCGTACGGCGCGATCGACGTCCTGTGCGTCGCCGTAGGCGACCTCGGCGATACGCGTTTCGTCAGCAGGGTTGATCGTCTCCATGTAGCGCTCGCTCTCCGGCGCGGTCCAGCGACCGCCGATGAAGAGTCCATAGCGTTCCCGCAACTGCGGTCGCACGCGTTCGGGAGCTGGGGCGTATGCAAATTTCGTCGCCATGCTTTTAGTCTTTCGGTATGTAGTCCGCTCCGGCGTAGTGGCCCGTTCGTTCCTTTTCGAACTGCATGAGCAGGTCGTCGAGAAGCGAGCTTGCGCCGAGGCGGAAGAGCGTGGGGTCGAGCCACGACTCATTGAGAGTCTCGTTGACGATGACAAGATAGGTCAGCGCTTGTTTGGTCGTGCGAATACCGCCGGCGAGCTTGAGGCCGCGTTTCTGCCCGGTGCGCCTAGAGAAATCGCGAAGAGCCTCGCACATGACGAGCGCCGTGGGAAAGGTTGCATTCGTGCCGACCTTGCCGGTCGAGGACTTGATGAAGTCCGCGCCCGCCTCGAGAGCGAGGTCGCTGGCCCGGCGCGTTGCCTCGTAGCTGCCGAGCTCGCCCGTTTCGAGAATGACTTTCAGGCGGACGGCCTGCGCGGAGCTCGTCGAGGAGCAGAGCTTCTTGATTGCGACGATCTCGTCGAAGACCATCTGCTCGCGCCCTGCGAGAAACGCGCCGCGGTCGATCACCATGTCGATCTCGTCGGCGCCGGCCGCAATTGCTTGAGCTGTATCTGCGAGCTTCACGTCGAGGTCGACCAAGCCGCTTGGGAAAGCCGTCGCCACCGACGCCACCTTGACGGTGCTGCCTTCGAGTGCGGATTTCGCAACCGCCACGAGGTTCGGATAGACGCAGACCGCCGCCACGCTGGGAATCTCGCTCCACCCTGGGCGGGGACGAATCGCCTTTGCGCACATCGAACGCACGCGGCCCTCAGAGTCTTTGCCTTCGAGCGTCGTGAGGTCGGTGCAGCGCACCGCGATGTCGATTCCCGCAAGTTTTGCCGAGGTCTTGATGGAGCGCTTGCCCAGCTCTGCAGCGCGCGCTTCCAGCATGACCGCATCGACCGGAACGGTCGCCGTCATAAGGTGCCGCGTCTCTCCTGCTCGCGCTCGATCGAGACGAAAAGCGCCTTGAAGTTCCCCTTGCCGAAGGAGAGGCTTCCCTTGCGCTGGATGATCTCGAAGAAGAGCGTCGGGCGGTCCTGGAGCGGCTTGGTGAAGATCTGCAGCATGTATCCGCGATCGTCGCGGTCGACGAGGATCCGCAACTCGCGCAAGGTTTCGATCGCTTCGTCGATCCTGCCCACGCGCTCGGCGAGCATCTCGTAGTACGAATCCGGCGTGTCGAGAAACTCGACACCGTTGGCGGAAAGCGCGCGGATCGTCTCGGCGATATCGTCGGTTCGAATGGCGATATGTTGCACGCCGGCACCGCCGTAGAAATCGAGGTACTCCTCGATCTGTGACTTTTTCTTGCCCTGAGCCGGCTCGTTGATCGGAAACTTCACGCGGTGGCGCGGATCGGTCATGACCTTCGAGCGCAGAGCGGTGTACTCCGTCGAGATGTCTCGATCGTCGAACGAGACGAGCTGCGAGAAGCCGAAGACGCGTTCGTAGAACGTTCCCCACGCGTCCATCTCGCCCCATCCGACGTTGCCCACGCAATGGTCGACCGCTTTTAGACCGGGCTTGTGCGCGGTGAGCGACCGGCGATGCTCGACGTACCCGGGCGCGAATATCCCCCGGTAGCCGTCGCGCTGAACGAACGAGTGCACCGTGTCGCCGTACGTCTTGATCGTTGCGCGCAAGAGAGCACCGGACGCGTCCTCGTAGACCGTCGGTTCGAGCAGGGAGACGGCGCCGCCGTCGCGTGCGGCCTCCCAGGCAGCGCGAGCGTCGTCGACGAGGATGGCGACGTCGTGAACGCCGTCACCGTGCAGCCGCACGAGATCTGAGATCTCGCCGTCGGGCCGCAGGCTCGACGTGAGAACGAAGCGCAGATCGTTCTGTGCGAGCACGTAGCTCGCCCGGTCCCGTACTCCGGTCTCCGGCCCGGCATAGGCGATCTGTTCGAAGCCGAACGCCGACATGTAGTAGTGCGCCGCTTGTTTTGCATTTCCGACGTAGAACTCCACGTGGTCCCAGTCGATGTGTGCCAGCGGGTGGGGATGGGTCCGCGGGGCCGTACTCATAACCGTTGAGGCTTTGCGAAGCGAACCAGGTGGCCCTGTCGAAAGGAGCGCGCCATGCCTGAGTCGCTGCTGGTTCCAACCTCAGCTCGCGTCGCTCTCGAGCGTATCGTCGATTACGCCGGCCTCTTCCCGCCGGCACAGCTTTCGATGCCGGCAGCGGCGCGCGAGTACGAGCGCTGCCGGCAGAACGCACACGCCTGGATGCTCGGCAAGTTCGTCGTCCCGGCAGAGAGAGTCGGCGAGCTGGACGCGGCGCTCGCGGAGGACTTGCCGGTGCCTATGGCCGTGCTGCTAGGCGGTGAAGCGGCGATACGCCCGATGCAGCACGTGTTGCCCGAGAGCTGCGAGATCACGTTGGCGCTTCCGGTACGCGAACTCGGCGCAACCCGTACGGCGATTCGCGCGCTGCGCAAAGTCCTGGAGCGGCTCGCGCCGGGGTTGCCGATCGCCGTGGAGCTTCCGCGCAGGCTGAGCTCCGCGGCGCTCGCCGAGGCGATGGACGCGCTCTCGGATAGCAGGTTTGGCGCGAAAATTCGGTGCGGCGGCGCGACGCCGGACGCTACGCCGCCGGTCCAAGAGGTTGCAGACTTCGTCGTCGCCGCCTCGCGAGCGGGCGTCGCCTTCAAGGCGACGGCGGGACTGCACCATCCAGTACGGCACTTCAACGCCACAGCGGGGTTCGTCATGCACGGGTTTCTCAACGTGCTCGGCGCCGCGTGCGTCGCGTCGCGGTACGATACTGCAACTGTCCGAGAAGTCGTCGCGGAGGAAGAGGCGTCGGCGTTTTCGTTCGACGAACGCGGGTTCTTGTGGCACGACACGGTCCTCGCAGATGCCGAGGCGTTGCGTGCGGATCGCCTACAGCGCTTTCTCGGCTTCGGAAGCTGTAGCTTCGCGGAGCCGGTCGACGATCTCATGGCGCTCGGCATTCTGCCGCGGCAATGAACGAGTTTCCTATCGAGAACTTGCCGTACGGCGCGTTCGAGCGCGACGGAAGCGTCCATCTCGGCGTGGCGATCGGGGATCGCATCTTCGACCTGCATGCCGGGGCGGAGGCTGCACTCTTCGACGGGGTCTGCGCACCCGGCGTGCTGCGCGCGCCGTCTCTCAATCCGCTGCTCGCCGAAGGACCGGGCGCCTGGCACGCGCTGCGAAAACGGTTGCAGGCATTGCTGCAAGACGATCTCGACGCAGAGCTATACGTGGAACGGATAGGGGCTGCGATGCGCCTGCCCGTTGAAGTCGGCGACTACGTCGACTTCTACTCGTCGGAGCAGCACGCGAGGAATCTAGGCCGCATCTTCCGCCCAAACGCCGAGCCGCTTCTGCCGAATTGGAAATGGATGCCCGTCGGATATCACGGACGCGCGGGCAGCATCGTCGTTGACGCGACGCCCGTGCGGCGCCCGAACGGCCAGCGCAAACCGCAGGACGCGGACGCGCCCGTCTTCGGGCCGAGCACGATGCTCGACATCGAGCTCGAGGTGGGCTTCGTGACGGGCAGCGAGTCGATCTTCGGGCTGGTCCTCGTCAACGATTGGAGCGCGCGCGACATTCAAGCCTGGGAATACCAGCCGCTCGGCCCGTTTCTCGGCAAATCGTTCGCGACGACGATCTCGCCGTGGGTCGTTACCCTGGATGCGCTCGCGCCCTTTCGCATCGCGCCACAGAAGCAGAGTCCGGCGCCGCTGCCGTATCTGCGCCTCGAAAACGACTGCGCGTACGACATCGATCTCGCCGCCGACCTGCAGAGCGCTGCAATGCGTACGGCCGGGCTTGCGCCCCTCACGATCGCGCGAACGAACGCCGGCGAGCTCTACTGGACGATGGCGCAGCAACTCGCGCACGTGCGCAGCAACGGAACGCGCATCCGCCCCGGGGACCTCTTCGCATCGGGGACGATCTCGGGATCGGATCCGGCGAGCTATGGAAGCCTCATCGAGCTCACGTGGCGCGGCACGAAGCCGCTCTCGCTTCCGAGCGGCGAGCAGCGCGCGTTTCTCGAGGACGGCGACGAGGTCACGCTGCGCGGATGGTGCGAGCGCGACGGGTTACGCGTGGGTTTCGGCGCCTGCCGCGGCCGAATCGTTGCCTGTTAGGCTTCCTTAGTAGGCTAGGTGACCGCAGTAGGCTAGGTGACCGCCGGCGCCTCGAGCCAAGAACGATAGTAGTTTTCGTCCTCGACGTCGCTCGCGGCCCGAGCGATATGGAGCGGGGCGAACGTATCGATCATCACGGCGATCTCGTCCGTGGACGTTTTTCCGAGCGACTGCTCTACCGCGCCCGGCTGTGGGCCGTGCGGCGCACCCGCCGTGTGTAGGGTGATCGAGCCCTCCTCCACGCCGCGGCGACTCATGAAGTTACCGCTGACATAGTAGAGCACTTCGTCGCAATCGACGCTCGAGTGATTGTATGGAACCGGAATCGCGAGCGGGTGATAATCGAACAGACGCGGCACGAAAGCGCAAAACGCAGCGCCTGGTGCCTCGAACGTTGCATGCGCGGGCGGCGGCTGATGCAGCTTGCCCGTGATCGGCGCAAACTCGTCGAGGTTGAACGCATACGGGTAGCAGTATCCGTCCCAACCGACGACGTCGCACGGATGGTGTGCGACGATGTAAATCGCGTTGCGCTCCTTGCCGGAGACGCGAATCTCGAAGGCGCCATCTTCCGCGATCGGCTCGTCGAGCGCGGGCCCGCGAAAGTCGCGCTCGTAGTACGGAGCGTGCTCGGCGAGCTGGCCAAACTCGTTGCGGTACCTGCGTGGAGTCTGCACCGGCCCCGAGGTCTCGTAGACGAGCATCCGCGTGGCTTCGCTCGGATGGACGCGGTAAGTCGTGCCCACCGGGATGACGAGGTAGTCGTGCGGGCGGTAATCGAGCCGCCCAAGCGGCGTCTGGAGATGCCCGCTGCCACGATGCACGAAGAGGAGCTCGTCGCCCCGGACGTTCCTGTAAAAGTAGGGCATTGACTCGGAAAACTCCGCGACGGCGATCGTTACGTCGGCGTTGCCGAGAACCGGGACGCGTGAGGAGACGGCGTCGCCGGACGTCGCGATGCGCGCGGTCTTGAAGTGCCGGTTACGGAGCGGCTCATTCGCCTGCAGCGGCGGCTGCGGCCGGTCCCACGAGCGAACGTCGAGCGTGGCCGTCGGCGGATGGAGATGGTAGAGCAAGGAGTAGACGCTCTCGAAGCCTTGCGTTGAGAGCAGCTCCTCGGCGTACAAGCCGCCGTCGGGACGGCGAAACTGAATGTGGCGCTTGGGCGGAAGGGCACCCGCCCGCATGTAACTCGGCACGCGCGGGAGTTCGGCGCTCTCCCAGGGGTCTCTTCGTCCGGGGAGAAGGCGGTTGCTTGTAACGGAGGAGATGACTGATGGAGCGCTTCGTTCTGGGAACTCTCGCGGCGGTGGCTCTTGCAGCCGCGATCGCCACCGGCTCGACCGTGGCGAACGCCATGCCGCGTCCGACGCCGACGCCGGTCGCTCTTCAATACGAGGAGATCTCTCGCGTCGAGATGCCGCCCGCTACCCCCGTTCCGCCCGGAACGTTCCAAGATGACCGGGCGGCTATCATGGCTGCGGTCCAAAACACTCCCGCGCCGCATCGCGGCCTCTTCAGCGGGGTGATGAACGGTTATCAATCCGCGATGAACACCATGCAGTCGATGCGCTCCGGGTTCCTGACGCGGTACACGTACTATCGCAACTGGGTGCGCACCGACGATGTCGTCCACCAAACTGCGACGATCACGAAATGCGACCTGCACGAGTACGTGACCTTGGATCTCGCGCATCGGACGTACACGATCGCGAGCACGGTGCCATCACCGCAGCCGGCGCCTATGCCGCAGAGTTACGGCCGGCCAGCCATCGTGAACGAAGCTCCGGGGAGCGAGGACTTGACCGTACGCGCGAGCGCGCAGAATCTCGGGCCGAGAACGCTCGACAACGTTGCGACGCACGGAAGCTCCGCCTCGCTCTCCATCGTGATGTCCAACGCGACGGGGTCGTGCACGAACGGCTCGTCCTCTATGGAGATCGTCGAGTACGTGTCAGGCGTGGGCATTCCGCGCGCCTATTGCCCGCTGCCGCGCGTCAGCGGAGCGATGCAGCCCGCACAGCAGACCATCGTTCACGGGGGATGCAGGCCACGCATTCACGGCAACGCCTCCGGAATGTCGCTGCTGTCGGGCACGTCATCACGCGTGACGATGTATCGGCGCATGGTCTACGGCGGCGAGCAGACGCAAGGGCAACGCTTTGGGATGGTGACCGAGGCCGGAAACGTCCGTTGGCTCTACAAGCCGGAAGCCGAGGCGCTCTTCTCGATTCCCCCGGGATTCACGCGGACGCGGTAGGCGATCAGCGAACGCCGTAGCGGCCGAGGAGGCCACCCCGTGCGATCGCATGCCCGTCGTCGTGCGCCGTCCATTCCGGCAGGCGTCCACCGGACGCGAACGGCAGGCTGAGGAGCTGCAGCGCGAGGAGCGCCGATGCCACCATGGCCGAGTTCTTCGCCGACCCCTGTGGTATCATGGGCGGGCCATTGATGGGGGTCGGGCTTCACGCGGCGTAACCTCGTGAACCCCGCCAGGACCGGAAGGGAGCAACGGTAAGCGAGCCCTTACGGGTGCCGTGAACTCCCCGACCCTCGTCGTGGTAGGAAAGAGTGGGCACGTGCGCGAGCGAACGAGGGCCCCTGGCTAATGCCCGAGGACCGCTACTACATCAAGATCGTGCCGCACAAGGGCGATGCCATTCATCGCTTCGTCGTGCGTCGCCGCCACGTCGCGCTGGTGAGCGCGCTTGCTTGCGCATGCCTTCTGGCGGCGCTCGGCTATGCAGCTCTTCAGTACCGGCACCTGGGCGACGAGCGCGCCGCGCTGGCGCATATCGCAGGGCAGACTGCGGCGCTGCATCGTCAGCTCCAACGCGTCCAGCAAGAAGATCGAGAGATCGCGCGCCTCATCGGCGCGCCGACACCGGCGCCCCGGCATGCGAAGGCCAAAGTCTCCTGGGCTCGCCCGAGCGGCAGCGTCCGATCCCTGGAGTCGCGCGTGCGCATTCTAGCTTTGGCTTCGGCGACGCTCTTGAGCGAATCCGAGCGCAATCACCGCCTCGTTCTACGCGTGCTGAATCTGCGCCACATTCACGCGCTCGCGCAGGAGCGGCTCATGGCGTTCATTCCGTCGATCGATCCGGTCGCGGGGGCGGCGGTGACCGGGTGCTTCTGCTATCGCACCTCCCCTGACGTGGAGTTTCATGAAGGCGTCGACTTGAGCGCGGACTATGGCGAGCCCGTGCGCGCATCCGCCGCTGGAACGATCGCGTCGGCTGCCTGGGACGGCGGGTACGGCTTGAAGATCGACATCGACCACGGAAACGGCTATCACACCTGGTACGCGCATTTGTCGCGCATCGACGTCCACGTAGGGCAGCGCGTCTACAAGGGACAGACCATTGCGGCCGTCGGCGCGACCGGTTTCGCAACCGGTCCGCATCTGCACTACCAGGTGATGCTGGATGGCCGCCCGGTCGATCCGGCACCATATCTCGACGGCATTCCTTCCTCCGTTATCGCAGCGCTGCGGTAGATGAGCGGGGTGGCATGCGACCTGACCCAGCTGCTGGGCCTGCTGGTCTGGGTCTACACCATCGTTCTGCTGGTCTATGCGGTCCTGTCGTGGATTCCCGACCTTCGCGGCAGCGTCTTCGAGCGGTATCTCGGCATGCTCGTCGAGCCGCTCCTCATGCCGATTCGCCGCGTCATTCCGCCGATGGGCGGGTTGGACATCGCGTTCCTCGTGTTGATCGTCATCCTGCAGTTTCTCATCCGTCCGCTGCTGCAGAATCTAACGATCCAAGCCTGCGCCCCACTCTACTAGCGACGTGAAGGCCGAGCATCCACACCGGCTGGAGACCGCCGGCCGCGTGCGCAACTTCTGCATCATCGCGCACATCGATCACGGCAAGACGACGCTCTCTGACCGCCTCATCGAAACGACGAAGACCGTCGAGGCGCGCGAAATGTCCGACCAGCTGCTGGACGCGATGGATCTCGAGCGCGAGCGCGGCATCACGATCAAGATGCATCCGGTCACGCTGCGCTATCGCGCCGGAGACGCACAGACCTACACGCTCAACCTCATCGACACGCCGGGTCACGTCGACTTCTCGTACGAGGTCTCGCGATCGCTGGCTGCCTGCGAGGGTGCGGTCCTGATCATCGACGCGGCTCAGGGCATCGAAGCCCAGACGCTCGCGAACTACCACTTGGCGCTCGAGCACGATCTTACGATCGTGCCCGTCATCAACAAGATCGATTTACCCGCTGCCGACCCGGAACGCGTCATGGGCGAGGTCGAAGAGCTGCTGGTCATGGAGCGCAGCGAGTGCATCTTGGCAAGCGCCAAGAACGGCATAGGCATCGACGAGATCCTCGAAGCGATCGTCGCGCGCATTCCGGCGCCGAAGGGGCACCGCGATCGTCTGCGCGCGCTCGTCTTCAATGCGCAGTTCGATCCGTACCGAGGCGTGGTCTGCTACGTGCGGGTGGTCGACGGCGAGCTGAAGCCCGGAACGCGATTTCTCTCGATGGCACACGAACGGGTCTTCGAATGCGCAGAGGTTGGCATATTCTCACCGGAGATGCGCATCACCGACGCGCTCGGCATCGGCGACGTCGGATACGTGATCGCGAACATTCGGTCACTCGGCGAAATCGACGTCGGCGACACCATCACGGAGGCCGGAAACCCGGCGCACGTCGCGCTTCCCGGATACCGCAAGGCCGTGCCGATGGTCTACTGCGGCCTCTATCCCAACGAAGGCGTCGAGTACTCCGAGCTGAGGGACGCGCTCGAGAAGCTCAAGCTCAACGACGCCGCGCTCGTCTACGAGCCCGAGAGCTCGGTCGCGTTGGGATTCGGCTTTCGTTGCGGCTTCCTCGGCTTACTGCACATGGAGATCGTGCAGGAGCGCTTGGAGCGCGGTTACTCTCTCGATCTGATCGCCACCTCACCGTCGGTGGTTTTTCGCGTGACGAAGACCGACGGCGAGGTCGAGATGATCGACAACCCCTCGAAGCTCCCGATCACGAACCTCATCCGAACGATTGAAGAGCCGTACGTCAAGGCGACGATCATCTCGCCGCCGGAGTACGTCGGCGCGATCATGGACATCACGCAGCACCGGCGAGGCAGTCTCGCCGGCATGGAGTACTTGCATGACGGCCGCGTCATTATGACCTACGAGATGCCGCTCATCGAGGTCATCGTGGATTTCTTCGATCAGCTGAAATCGCGCACGAAGGGCTATGCGTCGCTGGATTATGAGCTCATCGGGTACCGCGAAGGCGACTTGGTGAAGCTCGAGATTCTGCTCAACGCCGAGCCGGTCGACGCCCTCTCGTTCATCGTCGCGCGCGAACGCGCCGCCCAGCGCGGGCGGGCGCTGACCGAGCGATTGAAGGAGCTGATCCCGCGGCAGATGTTCGACGTACCCATTCAAGCGTCGATAGGCGGGAAGATCGTCGCACGCGAGACGGTGAGCGCGATGCGCAAGAACGTTCTCGCGAAATGCTATGGCGGCGACATCACGCGTAAGCGCAAGCTGCTGGAGAAGCAGAAGGCCGGGAAAGAGCGCATGAAGCGCGTTGGCCGCGTCGAGTTGCCGCAGGAGGCCTTCATGGCCGTGCTTCGTCTGGAGGATTGACCGCGCTCACATACGTGGCGACGAAGAACCGCGGAAAGCTCGGCGAGCTGCAAGCGATCTTTGCGGGCACTCCGCTCGAGTTGCGCGCGTATGAGGCGTATGCCGACGTCGCCGAGGGAGAGGCGTCGTTTCATGACAACGCCGTGCTCAAGGTACGAGCGTTGCACGCGCAGCTGAGGCATGCCGGGATCGATGCCGCGGTGCTCGCAGACGACAGCGGGCTGGAGGTCGATGCGCTCGGCGGCAGGCCTGGCGTGCTTTCCGCGCGCTATGCCGGCGCAGACGCACCGTGGGAAGAGCGGCGCAGGAGGCTGCTCGAGGAGATGCGCGGCGTTCCCGACAGCGCGCGCAGTGCACGATTCGTCTGCGTCGTCGCATTCATGGTCCCCGACGGCGCGATGTGGATCGGGCGCGGCGTTATCGAAGGCCGCATCCCGAGCGAAGAGCGCGGTACCGGCGGCTTCGGATACGACCCGATTTTCATCCCTAGCGGCGAATCGCTGACCCTCGCCGAGTTGGGTGAGACGCGAAAGAACGCGATCAGCCACCGGCGCCGCGCCGCGGACGCGTTGCTCGCAACGCTGCTCGTATGAGCGAGCCGATCTTCACTGCGCCCACGGACGACGAGCTGCAGGTCTTCGCCGAGCTGCGTTGCCGCGATGACGTCGTCCGCCGTCTCTACCTCGGCCTCGCGCGGGAGAGTACTGCGCTCGTTGCACGATTGGGAGACCAAGCCGTCGGGATCGTCTTTGCGAGCGCGAACGACGGCGAAACGTTCGTGCACGAGCTCTTCGTTCGGCCCGCACATCGCAAAGCGGGCCTCGCATCGCGGCTTCTGGAAGAGGCGACGCGCGAGGCGGAATCGCTCTTTGCAATCGTCGATGCAACCGACGGCGCTTCGCTGGCCTTTGCGATTCGACACGGCACTGCCGTCCGCGGCGCGCTGCTCCGCTGCACGGGGGCGCTGCCGAGCGAAGAGGAACTGCTGCGTCTGGCCGCGTCTGAGGGCCGGCGCTTCGAGGTTGTAGCGCTCGATGCGGGCGGGAACCGCTTCGCCATTGAAACCCTGGAACGGGAGGTTCGCGGCGCGCCGCTCGGTGCGGATCACGCGCTGCTCGGGCTCCTTGCGACCGCGCACGCGTTCTTCTTCAACGGCGAGCTCGTCGGCTATGCGTACGTCTGGCCCGACGGAAGGATCGGGCCGATCGCGGCTTCGTCGAGCTCGTATGAGGAGCAGATCTTCGCATTCGCTCTCACGGCGCTGGCGCACCGCTACGGCGCCTCGTGGACGCAGTGTCTCGTGCCCGGCGAAAACGTACGCGTCTTGCGCGCGGCGATCCGGTGCGGGCTCGCCGTCGAGACGGCGTGGCTCTCGGCTCGCGGGCGTGCGCGCGGAGACCCAAGCCGGTACGTCGCTTGCCATCCGCTGCTATACTAGGGAAGCTCTGAAGAAGTCCATGAATGCGGGAATTGCGGGACGTAGCTCAGCTTGGTAGAGCGTTCGCTTTGGGAGCGAAAGGTCGCAGGTTCAATTCCTGTCGTCCCGACCAGCACGCGCCCGTAGTCTAACAGGATAAGGCACGAGTCTTCTAAACTCGAAGATGGGGGTTCGAGTCCCTCCGGGCGCGAATCGGAGAATCGGAAGGGGTCCGAGCGTCATCCGTGGTGATTGTAGCTCAGTTGGTTAGAGCGCCTGCCTGTGACGTAGGAGGTCGCCGGTTCGAGGCCGGTCAGTCACCCCACTTAATGCGCAGTTGCGCGGTCGGATGCATACGCCGACCGCGCTGCGCGTTTGAACCAGGAACTGCGCGGGGAGTCAATTGCTGAAGCGAGAAGTCGCTCGATCATGAAACGCGATTGGGCCCGGCCGCGCTGGCTCGGGTTCTTGGGCATCGCGATCACGGCGCTCTTCGTGCTCGCGCTCGGGCCTGTCCTGTGGCAAGTATCGAAGCTCAACGATGAAGTTGGTATTAATCGCGCGGGATTGCAGCGCGAGCAGTTTGCGGTGAGCCTGAACACGGACTTGTTTGCAACGGTGGCGCAGGTTGGTGAACTGCGGCGTATCATCGCAAGCCGCGCGTCCGCAACGACAATCGCGCGCGAACGAGCCCGCGTAGGCGCACTCATGCTGCGTCTCGATGGGGCATTGCGAAGCGGCGCCGGCCCGAAGCTCGGGGCGCTTCGTCCGTGGCGGAGCGCATGGCGCGCCTGGCGGGATGCACGTCGGCCGGCGTCGCTAACGCAAAGCATCGTGCGGTTGAATCTGATGGTGGTACGAATTCAGGCGGTTCTGGATGCCATTGAAGATAATTCGAACCTGAGCTACGACCGCGGTAAAGTCGCGCAAAACCTTGCGGACATCGCATTCTCCGCGACGCCGGCGGCGCTTGAAGCAGCCGCGCGTGCGAGATTGCTCGTCGATACGGCGGCGCGGGCGCGAACTCTGACCATGCATGATCGCCTCCGTCTAGCGAATATCCTCGTGGTGATTCGAAGTGTTTTTGATCTC
>DATKRS010000034.1 GCA_035532035.1 Candidatus Dormiibacterota bacterium | reverse complement strand
GGCGTGAAGAGCGTCGGCGTGACGCTGCACTCGCTCCGGCATACGTTCGCCACGCAGTCGCTGATCAACGGAGCCGACATCAACTCCGTCGCTGCGATCATGGGCCATGCAGACGTTTCCACGACACTGCGGCTCTACGGGCACTGCCTGCCCGGCTCCAAGGAGCGGGCCGTTGCGGCGCTCGGCGACGCCTTCGATCAGGCGCAGGCACGCCGGGCGGCAGGCGAGAACCGGCGGCCGTGAACCCAGGCGATTGCACCGAAACCGCGCACGGATGCAACCAAAATGCAACCAACCCCCCGCGGCAATCGTTCGGGCAGGAGGGTGCTGTAGCGCAAACCCTGGTAAAATCTAGATTTTGGACCGTTTATGGCTCGGTAGCTCAGTGGTAGAGCAGGGGACTCATAAGCCCTTGGTCGTAGGTTCGAGTCCTACCCGAGCCAAAGTTCTTAAAATAAGGTACTCTTTCTCTATGTCCACCATCCCTTGCGATTTCTGCCCCCATCCGGTTGACCGCAGCCAGATGGAAGAGATCGAGATATCGCACTACGTCCCAGATAGCTCGGGCGACGATCTCGCGTACGCGCGCACGTATTTCTTCGGTCATCCCGACTGCGTGCGCAAGTTCTACCGCACCTTGGTCGACCACAAGCTGGATCTGTTCAAGCATATGCCGAGCGCGGGTTCACCGCCCGACGCGGCTCGGTAGGAACGCGCGCTCGTAGCTCAGCTGGATAGAGCACTGCCCTCCGAAGGCAGGGGTCGGACGTTCGAATCGTCTCGAGCGCAATTTTCTTCTGCCGACGATCTTGGCATGATATCGTTGATGACGATGAGCAGCATCGACGAGATGTACATGCGGCGCGCCATCGCGCTCGCGCAGCGCGCCGTCGACGCGGGCGACGTTCCCGTCGGCGCGGTCCTCATCTGCGGCGACGTGGTCCTCGAAGCACAGAACGAGAAGGAGCTCCAGCGCGACGCGACCGCGCACGCGGAGATGCTCGTTCTACGCGAGGCTTCCCGAGCGTTCGGCGTGTGGCGCCTTGGCGATGCGACCTTGTACGTAACGAAGGAGCCCTGCGTCATGTGTGCGGGGGCGATCCTCGCCGCCCGTGTCAAGCGCCTGGTCTATGCGGCGCGCGATCCAAAGGGCGGCGCTGACGGAGGAGCATTCGACGTACTGCGCTCGCCCAAGACGAACCATCGTCTCGCCGTTACCGCCGGCGTGCTCGAAGGCGAGGCCTCGGAACAACTGCAGCGCTTCTTTCGCGCACGCCGCTAGCGTTTCACTCGCGTCATCCTGAGCTCGTCGAAGGATGAGGGCGGGAATCTGCTGTACTTCGCGCGTGGAGAGGTGGTCGAGCGGTTGATGGCACCCGCCTCGAAAGCGGGCAGAGGTGATGAGCCTCTCGAGGGTTCGAATCCCTCCCTCTCCGCCAGTCTCGTTGTTTGCTCGAACCGTCGAGAGGCTCATCATGGACAAAGCAACACGTGGGAATAAAGGCGGCGGCGGTCCATCAGTCCTGCGCTTCAAGGCACGGCTCGTTCGACATTCCAAGGCGGCGACGGCCGGTCGCCGGACCCTGCTCAACGTCCCGGCGGCGGTCAGTAAGGAACTGCGCGGCATGACCAAGGTTGAAGGCACGATGAACGGTCATCCTTTCCGAGCGGCGCTAGAAGCCAACACGTCCGGAGGCCACCAGCTGCGCGTGAACAAGGCCATGCGCGAGGGCGCCGGTGCCGACGCGGGCGACACGGTAAAACTCGCTATCTTGGGACCAGAGCCTAAACCGAGAATCCCTGCCGATCTCCGTGGCGCCCTTACCGCTTCCCGCGAAGCAAACGCGTTGTGGAAGGACCTCACTCCCGACGGTCGTCGCGATTGGATCCGCTGGATCGATTCGACCAAGAGCGCTGAGACCCGGGCCCGCCGGGTCACACGGACCGTCGAGCAGCTTTCCGCGGGAAAGCGGCGCCCTTGTTGTGTGAATGTCTATGAGTTTATGCTGCGTCGCGTTCGAGAATAGGAGCAGAGCAAACAGACTTCTCCGCCGAAGAAAAAGAGACACCGCAAGCCAGGCATGCGGATTCTCATGCCGTCTGGAGGCTTGAGAAAACCGTGCGCGAAATACGTGGGCATGAAAAACGTTGCCGTGCTCGCATTGCTCGTCGCCGTGTTCAGTGCCGGCTTAGGGGTGGCGGCTTCGCGCGCGTCGTCTGTGCCGACGCGCCGAGATCTCGCTGTGCCGCGTTACGCGCACATCTTCGTGATCATCGAGGAGAACAAGGACTACGGCCAGGTGGTCGGGAGCAGCGATGCGCCGACGATTACGCGCCTCGCCCACGAATACGGCAACGCAACCGATTTTTACGCCGAAACGCACCCGAGCGAACCGAACTACGTCGCGTTCATCGGCGGCTACACCTACGGCATTCGCGACGATGACGGGTACTTCTGCACCCCGCACGATGCGAACCCCGCGTGTCCGGATAGCAACAAGCCAGGATACGTCAACCACACGATCGATGCGCCGAATCTCGCTACGCAGCTCGAAAGTGCCGGCCTGAGCTGGAAGAACTACAACGAATCTCTCCCGCACGCCGGCTCGCTCGCAGTCGTCGCCGCCGATCCGCACGCGCGGGGCGTGCCGCCGACGCTCCAAGTCTATGCGGCAAAGCATTCGGGGTTCATCAACTTCGCATCGGTGCAGCGCGATCCGCATCGCGCGCAACACCTCGTCGACTTCGCCCAGCTCTACGCCGACCTGCGCAGCGGCAAGGTCCCGAACTTTTCGTTGATCATCCCGAACCTTTGCAACGAGATGCACGGAGCCGACGAACCGGGAACGCCGCAGAACTGCCAGTACAGCCACCTGGGAAAGCTGATCTGGCGCGGTGATCAGAATATCGCGGCCATCACGCAACGGATCATGGCCTCGCCCGTGTGGCGAGCGAAGTCGAACGCGGCAATCGTGATCACGTTTGACGAAGACGGGCACTTCCCGGTTCTCGATTACGTCGGATGCTGCGGAAATAATCCCCACGACCCCGCGAACCGCGGCGGCGGACATATCGCAACCGTCGTCATAACCAATCACGGGCCTCGGCACGTGGTCGACAACACGCCGTACAGCCACTATTCGCTGCTGCGAACGGTGGAAGATGCCTTCGGGATCCACACGTATCTGCGCCAGGCTGGAGCGGCCGGCGTATGGCCGATGCTGCCGCTCTTTCGCGTTCCTTAAGGGGAGGACGCAGGCGACGGCGTGGGCGGTGGAAGAACCGCTGCCTCCGCCGGCGGCGATGACGGAAACGAGAACGCGTCGTACGTCACGTCTGCCGTGACGACGAACGTCAAAAAGAGCGCGTGCTCGGTAGCAGTGAAAGTGCCGTGCGTGATCATCCAGTGCCCGTCGACGATGGAGTAATCCATCGCGATCGTCATGTCGCTCGCGCTGTCGCGCAGCACGATGTGCGACGGCAGATGCGTCTGCGGATCCTCGACGACGTCGCTCGGGTACATCCCCTCGCCGCCGCGCGGGGTCGGGACGATCGAAAAATGCAGTCGGTCCGGAGTTGAGTCTGCGGCGTACGACACGCTCCAGAACGATACGTACGGAAAGACGACGTCCACGCCTGGATTCGGCGGCGGCGGCGAAAGCTGCATCGGCGTTCCGCGCTGCAGCGTGATGTCGACCCGTTTGAGGTTTGCGTAGTAGCTGAAATAGAACTGCGAGAACGGATCGAAGTACGGAATGATCGGAAACGCTTGGCCGATACGCCGCGCGCCGCCCGGAATATCGTTCATGACGGCCGCGTCGTCGGCGTTGCGGGCGATGACGCGGCGGTCGATCTCCTGCGTACGCCCGAGGGTCGGAGCGACGACCCGCGTACTCTCGCGGTAGACGATGTAGGCGGGCGGATTGGTACCGTACGCATCGGCGGTCCGATTGATGAGCAGCGCGAGCGCGAGGTCCGGGGGGAGCACCCGATGCTCTTCTGCAACGGCGAGCGAAAGTGCCTTTGAAGAGGTGCGAGAAACGTCGGCGCCGGAAGGCTGGATCGATGGCTGTTCAACCCAACGACTTCATCGTCGCCCGCACGATCGAGCTACGACGCGCGATCCATCGCACGCCGGAGCTTGGTTTCGAAGAGCACGCGACCGCGGCGCTCGTCGAGGAGGAGCTCGATCGTCTGGCCATTCCCCATCGGCGGGTCGCGGGTACCGGCGTGGTAGGCGTTCTTCGTGGGGGCAAGCCGGGCCGTGTGGCCGCGCTGCGTGCAGACATGGATGCGTTGCCGGTGCAGGAGCGTACGGGGCTAGCCTTTGCCTCCGGCGTCGCCGGCGTGATGCACGCCTGCGGCCACGACGCCCATACGGCGATGCTGCTGGGGGCCGCCCACGTGCTGGCCGCGCAGCGCGAGACGCTCGCGGGCAGCGTCGTCTTGTTGTTCCAGCCGGCGGAAGAAGGGCCGGGCGGCGCGCAGCCGATGATCGACGAAGGCGTGCTCGACGATCCTGTCGTCGATGCGATCGCGATGCTCCACGTCGATATCCGGCTCGAAACAGGTTCGGTCTCGATCGCTCCGGGGCCGGTCAACGCTTCGGCAGACGAGCTCGAGATCGTCGTGCGCGGAAAAGGAGGACACGGGGCGTCGCCGCACACCGCCGTCGACGCGATTCCGGCCGCTTGCGCGATCGTCCTCGCGTTGCAGAACATCGCGTCGCGCGAGACCGATCCTCTCGGTAGCGTCGTCGTGACGATCGGAACGATAACCGGAGGGTATCGCAATAATATCATCGCCGACGAGGTGCGCATGACCGGAACGTTGCGCGCGCACGATCCCGTTGTGCGCGAGCAGCTCGAGGGCCGCGTGCGCCGCATCGTCGAAGGCGTTGCGGCGGCGTACGGCACGCAGGCGGAAGTGCGCGTGATCTACGGCTACCCACCGGTCGTGAACGATGCGGAGCTTGCCGGGCAGTTTGCGCGCTATGCACGCGAGCATGCGGACGTCGACGTGCGCGCTCTGCCGCCCACGATGGGTGCGGAGGACTTCGCGTATTTTGCGCGGCGCGTTCCCGGGGTGCTCGTGCGCCTCGGCGTGCGCAACGACGCGCTGGGCGCGATCCATCCCGCACACGGCGCGCAGTTTCTCATTGACGAGGGGGCTCTCCAGGTAGGTATACGTACGCTCGTGGCCTTCGCGCTCGGCGTCGGTGCAGGGAGGCTCGGCGCGGCGGCCGCCCGAAGTTAAGAGGATATTATGTCGATCCTTTCGCCGACGTTCGGTCGCGGAATGCGATCGCTCACCGCGAGCGTGGACCTCGAATCCCCTCCTGAGGACGTCTTTTCGCTCCTCTGCTCTGTGGAGAAGTGGCCCGTGTGGCTGTCATTCCTCCGCAGCGCCAGGCGCGTGGACTCCGGTGAGCCGATCGCGCTCGGCAGCGAAGTCGTGGTGCGTTCCACGGTTCCGGGTGAGGAGGAACAGCTCTACGAGGTCGACCAGTTCATCAGCAACCATCACCTCTCGCTCGTCGGTGCATTTTCCGTGCGGCGGCGCGTGGAGTTTCGCGTCGAGCGGAAGACGGCGATCTCGCGGCTTCACGTGCGCCTCAGTTACCCGGCCTATCACGGGCGATTCTTCTCCGCTGTGCGATGGTGGCGTCGCGGACGGCGACTGCTCTCGCAGCTGCAAGGCGCGATGACGAACTTCAAGGGCTTGGTCGAATACCGGCGCAACGGCGCCGTGCTCGCCGATCTGTAGGCGGTACCGTGCCGCTCTACGATTATCGCTGCACGAAATGCGGCAAGGTCAGCGAAGTTCGCCACGGTTTCGGCGAACCGTTCGCGGGCACGTGCCCCGTCTGCGGCGGGCCGTTGCAGCGCGTCTTCAATCCGGCGCCGATCGTCTTCAAGGGCTCGGGCTTCTACGCAACCGATTCGCGCAAGAAGAGCGACGACGCTTCAACGAGCACTGATGCAAAGTCGGAGAAGCCGAGCGATGCGAAGCCGGGCGACGCGAAACCGGGCGACGCGAAACCGGCGGATCCCAAACCGGAGAAGCCCTCGGGCGGCGGCACGCCATCCGACTCGGCGGCGTAGGCGATTCGTGTCCCCTGGCCTCTGGCTCGTCGTCGGGGCCACCGCGAGCGCGACCTTGCTCGTCGCCATTGGCGGCATCCGACTCGCGCTCGAGGCGCGCAGGCTCGGCCGGCGGGCTGCCTCGGTGTCGCTTCCCGCGATCGATTTCTCGCGCGCGCGGGCGACGCTAGCGAAGCTGCAACGCGATGCCGTGAAAGCCAATGTCTTGATCGTGCGCGCGCAGATCGCGCTGCGCCGCGCCGACGATGGCGTGCGCGCTATGGTTCGCGCGTTTGTCGGAGGGTAGCGAGAAACTCCGGGAAGCTGACGTCGACGCTGCTCGCGTCATCGAGCTCGATCGGACCCGCCGCGCAGGCGAGCACCGCCGCCGCCATCGCGATCCGGTGGTCGTCGTGCGAGCGTGCGAGCGTTCCGTCCGCCTCGGGTCTGCCGCCCGCGATTACGATGCTGGTCGGCGTTGCGCGGGACGCGATGCCGGTTGCGCCGAGAAGTCCCTGGATCGCCGCGATGCGGTCCGACTCTTTGGTGCGAAGATCTCCGATGCCGGCGATCGTGGTTTCGCCGTGAGCGAACGCGGCGGCAACGGCGAGCAGAGGGATCTCGTCGATCGCACGCAGCGCGAGATCGCGCTCGATTGCGACGCCGTGTAGTCCGGCGTGGCGCACGAGAACGTCGGCGATAGGCTCGCCGCAAAGCTCGCGCTCCTCGCGCAGCTCGATGTCGGCTCCCATGAGGCGTAGTGCGTCGAGGAGACCCGTGCGCGTCGGGTTGACGCCGACGTCGCGAATCGTGAGCTCGCTCCCCGGCGCGATCGTTGCCGCGGTGATGAAGAATGCGGCGGCGGAGAAGTCTCCCGCGATGCGTAGGTTCTTGAAGCGTGACGGCGGCGCGGCGAAGTCGGCGCCTTTGCCGCTCCACGATATCTGCGCGCCTTGGTAGCGCAACAGGCGTTCCGTGTGATCGCGCGAGCCGGCGTCGCCGGCGATGCCGATCTGCACGCCCGCAAAGAGCCCCGCGAAGAGCAGCGCCGACTTCACCTGTGCCGAGGGCGAGAGCAAGATGAAGCGGCGTGTCTGGATGCGCTCGCATCCGAAAATCTCGAGGGGCAGGTGGCCGTCGGCGGTTTCGATGCGCGCTCCGAAAGCGCGCAGTTGCGCTGCCACCGGCTCCATCGGCCGACGTCGCAGCGACGCGTCACCGTCGAAGCGTGCGTGAACGTTTGCTCCCGCGCAGACACCGAGAAGCATGCGCGCCGTCGACCCGGAGTTCATACACGCGATCTCGCACACCGCGCCCCGCCGTTCGTCGGGTGTCATCCTGAGCCTGTCGAAGGATGGATCGAGAGCGTGCAACGCCCGTTGCGTCGCGAGAACGTCTGCGCCGGGGTTGAGGTTCTCGATCGCAAATGCGCCGCGAGCAAAGGCTTGAAGGATGAGCGCGCGATGCGAGATCGACTTGTCTGCGGGAACGGCGATCGTTCCGCGCAGAGAGCCGCGGGGGAAGGAGACCACGCGCGCGCGTTTGGACGCTGCGTGGGTACCTTCCCGCGCGCGAAGAGCGTCTAGACGACCGGGCGCGATCTCCGAGCGAGACCGAAGAGCCCGAAGAGTCCGAAGAGTCCGATCAAGCCGAGCCATCCCCACCAGCCGCCGCTGGGGCGGGTGGTTTCGGTCGTCGTCGTGGTTACGTAGCCGGGACTTGCCGTGGGTACCGGGTACCCGGGGCCTGCGCTCGAACCGGCGTTCACGCCATTTGCCGGAGAGGCATTGGGGTTCGGATTCATCGTCGTCCCGGGAGCAGCGGTCACGGTGCCCGCAGGCGGAGCCGCCGTCATGGTCGACGTTGTCTGATTCATCCCGTTCTGAGCCGTCTGCGCCATCGCAATGGCAGGAAGAAGGCAGAGCGCGGACGCGAAGAGTCCTGCACTCGCCATACGTGCAATCGTGTTCATAGGTCATCATTACCCAAGGGAGCCACTAAACCCACACTTGCTCGGTCCCCTACGCTTCTTGTT